>JAAURZ010000129.1 GCA_012031955.1 Bacteroidia bacterium | reverse complement strand
ATCAAAACGACTGGAACGGGGGTAGCCTGTCCGCAGCAACTTACTTCTATACAATTGAAGACAATTGCAGGAACAAGTATCGCGGGTGGGTGCACCTGATCCGGTAGGGAAGGGTTCAGAATTCAAAAGTAATGTTTTGTTTCACTGACGCCGCCAGGCTCAGTGCAACGGGGCAGGTCTCCGCAATGTTCTTCAGCTTTTCGCGTTGTTCGGGCGTGGCCACTAAATCCGGATGGTTAAGCGTGATCTGAATCTCCTTTATCTTTCTGGGGTTAGCATCCATAATCTTCACAATGTCCGTCTTCATTCCCGTCAAGTCGATACCTTGCTGTTCCGCCCAAATGCCCATGGTGGTAAGCATGCAACTGCTCAGTGCAGCGCATACGAGGTCCGTGGGGCTAAAAGCTTCTCCCTTACCCTTGTTGTCGGCCGGTGCGTCGGTGATCATTCCGGTACCGGACCTCAGGTGCCTGGCCTGCGTTCTCAGGCCGCCTGTATACTCATTGGTCATTTGGCTCATAATAACTTGTTACTACCTTTTGCGTTTTGTAATTAAACCATAAATTTAAGTTACGATAACTGAAAAATGCCTGTCGGATGGAGGGTTTAAAGAAATTTGGATGTTTGATGATGCTGGCCCTGCTGCCAGCTTTTTGCGCTTTGGGGCAAACACAGGACAGTTATGAATATACCTCGGAATTCACCTGGGGCATCAACAAGAATACATCCGGCGGGTTAATCGGCGGGTTTGTTTTCAAAAAGGCCCGTAAGATGAAGAACGACCGCATGCTGGAAACCTTCGGGTTGGAGGTCATGAACGTGAAGCACCCGCAGGAGGTGCGCCGAAACTCCGACCAGACGGGCAATTTCTTTATTTTCGGAAAGAGCAATTACCTCTATGCCCTGCGCTTTCAATATGGCCGGGATTATATCCTGTTCAAGAAAGCACCCCAGCAAGGCGTTGAAATCAAGGCGATTTTCGCCGTAGGTCCTTCCATCGGTGTGGTGGCTCCCTATTATGTGGAGCGCGCTTCCGACAGTCCGGGTAATTTCACCATCCGCGAGCAGTACACCCCCGCCATCGAGCCTTCATCCATATATGGAACCGGGCGTTTGTTTGAAGGTATCGGCGAGTCTAAACTCAAACTGGGAGCCAACGCCAAGGCTGCGGTCAATTTTGAATTAGGCACCATCAAGAGCCAGGTAACGGGCTTCGAAGCCGGTTTCCTCATCGACGCCTACACCAGCGAGATAGAGCTCGTGCCGGCGGCAAAAAATTATGCGGTATATCCCACCCTGTTTATAACATTATTCTACGGCAGCCGCCGATAGCCCAATTTCGCACTTATTTTTTGTTAGAATTGCTGTGACCTTTTTCTATATTTGGCATTCCGGTAACGGATTTTGTTGAAAACAGATATTACCTATGGAACCTAAGAAAACAGACAAGGCAGATTTGACCAAGAAGAGCGGATTGTTCTTCAACATTGGTCTGATTGTGAGTTTGGGGATCGCGGTGATGGCCTTCGAATACACGATGAAAGACGACACGGATGCAAAAGATCTGTCGAAGTCATCTTCCGAATTCGAGGAGATCATGGATGTGCCCCCTACGGAACAGCCACCGCCACCGCCACCAAAAATCCAGCAGCCTCAAATCGTAGAGGTGCCGGATGAGAAGGAAATTGAAGAGGAGATCGAAATCAACATGGACAATGAGATCACTCAGGAAACCAAGGTTGAAGAGATCGTGATTGCGCCGGCGGAGGTTGAAAAGGAAGATCCGAACGAAATTTTCCTCGTGGTTGAAGAAGCGGCTACTTTCAAAGGTGGCATGAGCGCCTTCTATGAATATGTAAACAAGAAGATGCAAGGCAAATATCCTGCGCAAGCGCGCCGGATGGGCATCGAAGGTCGCGTGTTCGTGGAATTCGTAGTGAACAAAGACGGTTCGATTGTAGACGTGAAAGCCATCAAAGGTATCGGCGCAGGTTGCGACGAACTTGCTGAGAAAGTAATCCAGGAGTCGCCCAAGTGGAGCCCTGGCAAGCAGCGCGGTAAACCCGTACGTCAGAAGATGGTGTTGCCCATCGTGTTCAAGTTGAATTAATCAGAATTGATAATAAGCTTGAAGCCTCGGAGAAATCCGGGGCTTTTTCATTTCTCCTATAACAAGAATCCCAAAATAATACCACCTGCAATAATCACCGGCGTGGGTGTGCGTGTAAAAGCAAGCAGGCAAAACGTACCGATAGTAAAAGCAAAATTGATAAACGAGTTCTCCAGGGGCTGAAACATGATAATGGCCGCCGCCGCCACCAGTCCGGAACTGGCTGCCGTCATTCCTTCGAGTGAAGCGCGCACCACCCTGTATTTCTTGAGGCCGTCCCAGAAGCGAATCACAAAGAAGATGAGAAAAGTACCCGGCAGAAAAATGCCGGCGGCCGCCATTACGGCCCCCAATATTTCTCCGCCTACACCCTGCCCTCGCATCGACAACGCGCCGATAAACGAACTGAATGAAAACACCGGGCCCGGCAAGCCTTGCGCCACTGCGTAGCCCGACAAAAACTCCTCCGACGTCAGGTACTGCTTCGGCCCATATTGCACAAACTCTGTATATAACAAAGGTGTGAGCACCTGGCCGCCGCCGAAGATGAGCGAGCCGTTGCGATAAAAATTTTCGAACAAACGGATGGGAAGCGCTTTCGTGATAGAGCCGAGACCGGCCGCCACAACAAACACGGCGGCCCACAAGATGAAGTTTTCCCACCGGATGCTGATCTTCTCTTTTTCTTCTTTTGGATGACTCTTGTACTTGAACGCCGTGATGAGTCCTGAGCCCAGCAGCACAGCCGGAAATACAAACGGCGTTTGCACGAAATAAGAAACAAGTCCGGCAATGATCATTAGCACCAGGCCCGTCTTTGTGTAGATGGTTTTGAGGCTGATCATGTACGCCCCATAACTTACAAAGCCAACCGCCATCGGCTGTATGAAACGCGTAAACTCAAGCGACAGGCTTTTCTCCTGGCTGCTGGAAAGAAAGATCGCCGCAATGGTCATAAGTGTTACCGCTGGCAATATCCAGATAAGCAGCGTAAGGTAGGCGAGGTTGGGACCGCCTATCTTGAAGCCTACGGCAGTGAGCGTTTGTGTGGAGGTAGGCCCCGGAATTATCTGACAGAGCGCATACAACTCCATAAGGTCTTCTTCCGTCAGGTAACGACGTTTGTCCACGAGCACTTTTTGAAAATGCGCGATGTGTGCCTGCGGGCCGCCAAACGTGGTGATGGCTAGCAACGAGACGTCTTTAAGAAAGACCAGATATCGGACGCGCTGAAACACCGTGACGTCGGTTACTTCTTCAATCCGATTTCGGCCAGGCGACTGATCCAGGAATTCACCCGCAGTGATGTCGTCGAATTGCCTGGGATTTTCAGCGTCTACACAATTTTCAAGGCAGGCCAGGCTCATCTCCGAGCGCGGGTGCATGAAGAAGGGAATCGAGTAACGCGGCGAGTTCATCAACGCGCGCGGCGGGTTTACCACACGGTGAATGGTCGACTTCAGCCGCTTGTTGGTGAGACGTTCGAGCATGTCGCCTACATTTACAACAAGTTGTTCGGGCAGCGCGGTAATGGGAATCCACCGGCCATCACGACGCAGCACCTGCAGGCCATCGGCGCTGGCGCCCATCAGCAAAGTGATGAGGTTGATATCGCCATGCTCGGCGGCGCGCACCGCATCGGCGGGCACCTCATCAGGATTCTGAATAGGGTAGTAATGTATCGGGCGCAATATGCTGTTTCCGTCTTTTACTTTGTTATCAAAATAAGTTTCAGGCAGGCCGAGGTAAAGGGCGATGGCACGCAACATATATACGCCGGTCTTTTCCAGCGCGCGATACGTATCTACGGCAATGCCTTTGAATTCGGGTATGGATGCAGGCCACACATTGGCGGGATAGCTTCCCTGTTTCAATGCAGCCGCATCCAGTTCCTGCCCCACGTGATAAAACTCCTTCAAGTCGCCCGTGTTCCTTCCCTTCGCGTGTTCTTTTCCTTTGCCTATGTAGCCACGCTGCCCCGCGAGGCCGGCGATCTCATATTGTTGTTTCTCTGCGTCGGGCAATGCAAAGAAGGACTTGATTGCCACATACAATTGCTGTTGCATCGTATCGGTAAGGAAATGATTTTTTACCGCCACAAATCCGATGTTGGTGTAGGCATCGCCCAACTCCCTCACAAACTTCTGTTTCCGCGCTGCGTCGTCGCTCAGGAAGTCGGCAAGATCGAGGGAGGGAACTTCATCATACAGTATGTCTTTCATATGTTGGTAATTGATTTTAATGGACATATGGAATTCGCTCCCGATAATTATCGGGATGAGAGTTTTTGCCTAAAGGGGTCGTTGCAATTAACATCCCGCTGGTATAGTTCTCTTTATGCTCATTTCATGTACTGGTAAATATTTTGTCAAATAAAAAATAGCCAGCTTATCACGATGTTGTCCAGTGAACATGCGCAAACGGCCATTTCATACAGACGAAAGTTCAGGATCAGTGTTACCGGTATTGCGAGCAGAAGCGTGCCTCGGTTCTTTTGAGCCAACCAGCCACTCGAACTACCGTTCCAATTGTTCCGGCTTGGTGCAAGCTAAATATTTTTGTCTAAATTTACTTGACCTTAGCGACCACCCGATGGGCAATTTGATCCCCATTTAAGAATTCTTAACGCACCTGATTTCAATGCCTCGCTCAAACTATTTCGCATCTGCGGCAGTTCCATCCTCATGACAGGTCTCAAATTAAATTCAATAATCCACGCTTAACCTTTGGTACTATGAAAACGTCAAGAAGAAGATTCATCCAAAACTCACTGGTTACCGCCGCCGCATCAACGCTTGGCGCATCCTTTTTCGCCCGTGACGTGAAAGCCGATATACCCGCGCAAAAACCTGGAGCCATCCCGGCCGCCGCCGCACTTTCGTTTGCGCAGGTGGCCCTGCCCTACGACTACAAGGCCCTGGAGCCCAACATCGATGCCATCACGATGGAGATCCACTACACCAAGCATCACGCCGCCTACATAAAGAATGTGAACGATGCAATCGCCGCCGAGGGCATCAAGTATGCAACCGAAAAGGAATTCTTTGCCAACGCATCTAAACTCTCTGCCAAGGCACGCAACAATGGCGGTGGCGCCTACAACCATAACTTATACTGGCAATTCATGAAACCAAACGGTGGTGGCGCGCCCAAAGGCAAAGTGGCGGATGTCATCAATGGATCGTTTGACTCATTTGACAAATTCAAAGAACAATTCACGCAGGCGGCAATGACGCGATTCGGTTCGGGCTGGGCATGGCTTGTAAAAAATGGCGACAAACTAATGATCGGATCCACACCGAACCAGGACAATCCGCTGATGGATGTTTCCGATTTCAAAGGCACGCCGCTGCTCGGCATCGACGTGTGGGAGCACGCCTACTATCTCAAATATCAAAACAAACGCAACGAGTATGTGGCCAACTGGTGGAACCTCGTGAATTGGGACGCAGTGGCCAAACTCATGTGATGCATGACCAGACAACGGAAGCATGTACTCAAAGGCCACCTGTGCGGTGGCCTTTGTCTTTTATTTCGACCACTGATCTCGGCAAACTGAGCCATCCTCCAATAATGCTTCGCGAACACACACTTTCAACTAACTTGGATGAGCAGTTAACCAAAAGGATCACGTGATGCTGGTTGAATCCTGTTTATGCAACCTGGATCGTGACGGTAGAAATTAATTATCAAAATGAAAATACTTACATACACTGGGCTGTTGATCGCATTGCTGACAGCCGGCCTTTTTCCAAACAGCATAAAACCGCACGACAACGCCACGCTAACAGGCGCATGGACTTTCGTTAGCGGCAGCACTACAACGACCACAATCTTTTCGGACAAGTATTTTGCAACCGCCACCTACGATAAGGATGGCAAAACATTCGCCGGCACCGCCGGAGGTTCCTGGAAGGTCGATGGAAAGAACCTTGTGCTGCTATACGAATTCAACACACTCCATCCGGAGCAAGTCGGCACAAGCGTGCCGCGCGAAATGGCACTGAAGGGAAAAAGTATGACCCTTGCCAATGATCAAACCAAAGAAACATGGAACCGGCTTGACGACGGCACGCCCGGTAAGCTTGCCGGCGCATGGCTTATAACAGGCCGGTACAACAACGGCGAGCTGAGAACGATGACGCCTGGAGCACGACGCACCATGAAAATATTGTCGGGCACGCGATTTCAGTGGATTGCCTATAATGTAGATACAAAAGAATTTTTCGGCACAGGTGGCGGAACATACACCACGGCCGACGGCAAGCTGGATTCGCTGGTGCAACGGATGGGTGCTGAGGAAGCGCAGTTCCTCGAGAAGCACGGGTGCTAGAGGCAGGACGCGGACGCAGCCGCGAGAGTCCCGAGGCGACGCCGAGTCGGTGCTCCCCGCCGTCAGAAGAAGATCACGTTCTGGCAGCCCATACACCGGCCCCAGTCCGAGATCAGCAGCATCAGAAATCCCATGCTCCTTGCTAGACCCATCAAGGTCAGCCTCCTTTGCGCCGGGGTCTCAAACGGCAGGTTGTCAATCGTCTTTTATGTCATTTATTTCGCGCAAGATCTTATCGAAGCGGTTTTGACACTTGTCTTTATTGTTATTGTTCTCGCGGCATTTCTCC
>JAAURZ010000128.1 GCA_012031955.1 Bacteroidia bacterium | reverse complement strand
TGATTATATACTTGCCCTCGACGCCGACGAAGCACTTTCCGAAGAACTGCGTCAGTCAATTCTCGAAGTAAAGAAGCAATGGGGCGAAATGGACGCTTACGGAATGAATCGCCTCAATAATTATTGTGGGAAATGGTTGCGATACAGTTGGTACCCCGACGCAAGTACCGGCTGTGGGACCGGCGCAAGGCCCGCGTGGGAGGCATTGAACCTCACGACATCGTGGCCGTGAATCGCGCGAGGACCCGCAAGCTCGACGGCGACATTTTGCACCTGGCTTATTCCGATATCGACGAGCACCTCAAACAGATATTCAGGTTTGCCGACATGGCCGCGCGCGACCGCGCCAAACATCCTCACAAACGCGCCTATATGCTCATGACTGTGTTCAGCCCGTTGTTTAAGTTTGTAAGGAAGTATTTCATTCAGCTTGGTTTTATGGATGGATACTACGGATTTGTATATTGTGCAGCATCGTCGTCGGCTAATTTTTCAAGTACCTCCGCTATAACGAATACCGGCGGCTGATGAAGAAAGGAAAACCGATATGAAGGTCTCCGTTATCATGAGCACTTACAATTCGCCGGCATGGCTGGAAAAGTGTTGTGGGGTTACAGCCACCAAACATACAAAGACTTTGAAGTGGTGGTGGCCGACGATGGCTCCGGCGAACCGACGCGCTCCCTCATCGACAGCTTCCGCAAGCAAGCGCCTTTCGACATTGTACACGCCTGGCACGAAGACGACGGATTTCAAAAATCGAAAATACTGAACAAGGCCATCGAGATGTCGGGCGGCGACTATCTCATTTTCTCGGATGGCGATTGCATTCCGCGCGCCGACTTTGTAGAAACACATGTGAAGTTTGCCGCACAGGGGAGGTTCCTCTCCGGTGGCTATTTCATGTTGCCGATGGACACGAGCCATGCTATTTCTCAGGAAGACATCCGTAGTGGAAATGCGTTCGACGTAACGTGGCTGCACGCGCACGGCCTGCCTTCCACCTACAAAACGTTAAAGCTCACCAGCCGCGGATGGAGAGAGAAATTGATGAATGCCATCACACCCGCCAAGCCGACCTGGAATGGTCACAACGCGTCGGGATGGAAGCGTGACATCGTAGCGGTGAACGGCTTTAATGAAGACATGCAGTATGGCGGGCAAGATCGCGAACTGGGCGAACGACTGGAAAACAATGGTGTTCGCGGAAAGCAGATCCGCTACAGCGCCGTGGTGGTGCACCTCGATCACAAACGCGGCTACAATACAAAAGCGTCCATAGAGAAGAACAGGAACATAAGGAAGGAAACGCGCAGCAAGAAGAAGACATGGACGGAACACGGCATCGTGAAGCAACCTAAACCTTAACCATACATGTCCCAACACTCCTTCACGCGCTTCGGCAAAGTTTCCAGGACTTTGCAGACCGGGTCGCACGGAAGCTCAACAAATCGCGCGTTCGTCCGTGGATGAAAAACAAAGAACTGGAAATCATCACGGCCGTGTTGTCAAACCTGCAACCCGATCATTGCCTTGAGTGGGGCGCGGGTTTCAGTACCTTGTATTTCACCCGCATGCTCAAGCCCTCCGCCACGTGGCTGAGCATTGAGCATGATCAGGCGTGGTACCGCGCTGTTGCCGACAAGAACAGGAACCCCCAAGTGAAGGTGGTAGGCGTAGCTGCCAACAACACCGCCTTTGGCGAAGGCGAAGGCACCTACGACGATTTCAGGGACTATGTCAATTACCCCACTGGCAGCTACGACTTTATACTGATAGACGGACGCGCCCGCAAGGACTGCCTGAAACGCGCCGAGTCGCTCGTGGCCGACAACGGTGTGGTGGTCGTACACGACGCAAATCGCAATGAGTACTTTACCGATGCAGGTGTTTTCAAACATCAATTGCTGCTGCAAGATCATCGCAACAGGCGCGGCGGCATTTGGGTAGGGTCAAAGCAACGCGACCTCAACACACTGCTCGACGTCGACTTTCATAAGCAGGTGTGGCGCTATCAAAGCAACATCGCGGCAGCGCTCTTTATGAAGTAGCTACGTGCGCGCCGCTGCTGCAGCCACGCAGCAAGCTCCATGAGCCACGCGATGCCCACATGCACCGCCACACCGCCCCAGATGCTGCGCGTTTCATAGGCTACCACGCCCAGTATGAAGCCGCCCGCAATGGAACTGATGGCCTCGCCGGCCGGTTTGCCGAAATGCAGCAGGCAATACACCGCTACCATCGGCAGCACAGCGTTGCGACCCAGTAGCGGTATCATGCCGATGACGAAGAAGCCACGGAACAGAAATTCCACGGTGATAAAGTCGGCACCATAGGCCAATTCATAAATCAAAGTAGGCACCCACACAGGCGTGCCCAATGCCTCGTGCGCGGGCGTAACCGGATACATGGGATAGAAATTTCTGAAGCTCGGCAGAAACGAAGCTGCCGTAATTAGCGGCAACATAATGAGAAGCATCGTGACATACGGTTTCCAGTCGAAGCGGAATTGGGCGAGGCCGTAGAACCGACTTTTTGTGCGATCAGCTACCACATAGAACACACCGGCGGGCAACAGCACTGTTACAAAACTCATCGCATTTATGCCCACCTTGTAAGCCCAGTACGACGCGCGATCCGGCACCATTGCAGAAACGAGGTCGCGCATGTAGGGAAAGCCACTGTCGAGCGACAGTATCGCGATGCCGAGCAGGGTCTTCACCCAAAAGCGATGGTGAGCACAACGGCATCGCGGTCCTGGGTGAATCTAATAATGGCGACTACAACATAATAGACCGCGCTGTAGTACACCATGTAGCCCGCCACACGCAGCATGCCGGGAATGCGATCGAGGTAACGGTCGTGGAGATCATAACGATAGTTCAGGATGAGTGCAAGTGCCAGCATCGCGAGCGTGAGGCCATAAAGGCGTGCGTCATAATTGGCGCGCATGTGGCCTGCGAGGTATTGCCAGATTCGTTTCATGACAACGACATCAGTCGTTCGTACACACGGTGGATGGGGATACCCATCACGTTGAAGTAAGAACCGTCGATGCGGCGAATGGCATGGAGGCCGACCTGCGCATGTGTGGTCTTGCTGCTTTCTATAAGCTGCAGTTTACCAAGGTGTGTGAGAAACCGGATTTCTTCGGCAGAACAGGGGTTCACGTCGGGCGGCAGGCAGTCTTGCGCGCCGTAGCTGCCGGCTTTGTCGAAAGGAGAAAAATGGTCGACATAAAATTCGATATCCTTTTGTGCAAGCGGGTGGAACGTGACCAAGGTGCGATCATGAAACACCTCCTTACCGTTGCGGCCGGCTATGCACACGCCGGTGATAACCGTGTGCGTGTTGCCGGCAAGGCGCGTGAGCATGTCGATGGCTTCGGCTCGGTCGGCGGGTTTGTTCAGTATCTCACGGCCGAGTATCACCACGGTGTCGGCGGCGATCACCACATGATCGCTCATACTTTTGTCGAAATAAGACGCCTTCTTTTCAGCGAGATACGATGCCACTTCTTCAGGCTGCATGGTTGCCGGAAAATCTTCATCCACGTCCGGCTTCACCACATCGAACGTGAGGCCGATGGCCTTCAGCAGGTACTGGCGTCGTGGCGAACTGGAGGCGAGAATGAGCTTGTGCATGACAAACTAAAATGGCGCGAAGGGTGAAGGTTGAAATTCAACGTCGCTGATGGATCCGAAAAGGAAGCCCGCTACTATTTTAGGGTAAAAATAGGTCGACTTCTGCGGCATGGTGTATCCGCTGCGGCACACGTTTTTCACATCTTCGATGCTGATCTCGTTGGTGATAAGCGCGAGTTGTACTTCACCGTTGATTACTTTCTTGTAGCAATCCGAGAAACTGCGGTCGAAACTGATGTTGTCCGATTTGCGCTGGTCTTTGCCGGGTATACCAAGTGCTTTCTCTATAATGAAGTAATGCATCACCGTTAGGTCGAGTCGCTTGATCTCGTCGGGAAATTTCCAGGTCATGGTGTCCAGTTTTTCCGGCCTGAGCCGAAGCTTGTAGGCGTTGTCTTTGAGCATGAGCCCAAACGCCCACGGTTTGCCGAGGATGATTTCATTGAGTGTGTCAACGTCGGGGACAGGCTTTATTACAAAGTCTGCGTCGAGGCGCGCGAGTAATTCGGTTTCGCTGAAGTTGCTGAGGCCGTGAACAAGGCGGTGCGTGGGCAATATGCGCAGGTCGCCGGCCTCGGTATTGGTGAGGTACATGAGGTGGAAGTTGTAGCCTTCATATCCATCGTGGCTTGGATTGCCTTTTGCGCATGCCTCTTTGTAGGCGAGCGATCCCTCATAGCGGTGGTGGCCGTCGGCAAGTATGATACGGAACGGCGCCAGTGTGTGGATGAATTTGGCTATCACATCCGCGTCATGGATCACCGCGAGTACGTCGCGCACGCCCTGGTAGTCTTCGGTTTCGTACAATGGGTCTGTTATGGCTTCGTCCATGTAGGGTTCGAGGCTGAAGTGCTCGTCGGTGTACAGTCCGTGGGTGGCACTCACATTCAGTTCTGTAGTCTTCAGCAATTCGATGCGGTCGTTCACGGCTTTCGGTATTGTGTTCTCATGCCGCATGATCACATTCTCATGCCAGTCGTAGGCGCGTATGAAACAGATGAATCCCTTTCGGCATAGTTCGCGGTCCACGCCTGGAAGGCGAAAGTATTGGTAGTAAACATAGATGCCGGGCATAGAATCTTGTATGATGATGCGATCCTGTTTCCATTGCTTCAGCATGGCGGCGGCGTGCAGGGCCGGGTCGGGCGGTTGCGGCACCGAGAGGTGAATGCTGTTGTGCGGGTGCTGGTAAAGGGCCTGTCGCTGTTTGTCGGACACAACGTCGAACAGGGGAGAGGTTAGCGCATCGATGTTTTCTGCCAGGTCAGGGTTGTATCGCCAGGCGCGCAGCGGTCGTATTTCTGCCATGAATCAAACTCTGTTTTTCTTCCACCGGCCGGGAGCAACGGCAGCGGTATGGTTGGTTTGGGTTTTCTGCTTGTGGTTGCCGTTCAGCATCTCGGTGGCAAATACAGCCGCGATCTTCAGCTCGTCGTCGCCGGGTTGCTCCTGAAGGTATTCCTGCTTGAAGTGTTTCTGAACAAACAGGGTGTCGAATTGGCCGCTTCGGGAAAGCCTCTGTGTTTCATCACGAAGCGGCAGAAGCCAAGTGTGGTGGCGAGCCTGTTATTTCGTATTCGTCGATCGCGCGCAACGTCTTGGCAATGGCAGCGTCGCGTGTTTCGGCGTGACAAATCATTTTGGCGATCATGGGATCGTAGTAAAAAGGAATATCCATGCCTTGTTCGAAACCGTCGTCTACACGGATGCCATGACCCTGCGGGCGCCTGTAGGTGACGAGCGTGCCGATGTCGGGCAGAAAGTTGTTGGCGGGATCTTCGGCATACACGCGCACTTCGATGGCGTGTCCGGTGATGTGCAGATCCTCCTGTGTAAAAGGCAGCGGCTCGCCTTCAGCTACGCGTATTTGCAGCTTCACGAGGTCGAGGCCTGTGATCTCTTCGGTCACCGGGTGTTCCACCTGCAGGCGCGTGTTCATTTCAAGAAAGTAAAAGTTGAGTTTGTCGTCGAGGATGAACTCAACGGTACCTGCACCGTAGTAGCCGCACGATTTCGCCACGTTGATAGCGGCCTCGCCCATCGCTTTTCTCTTCTCGGGCGTGAGCACCGCCGAAGGAGCTTCTTCCACCACCTTCTGGTGCCTTCGTTGTATCGAGCACTCGCGCTCAAACAGGTGCACCACGTTGCCATGCTTGTCGCCAAACACCTGGAACTCGATATGGCGTGGTTGTGTCACATATTTTTCTATGAACACGGAGCCATCACCAAAGGCTGATTTAGCCTCGCTTACGGCACGCTCCATTTGTTCATCAAATTCAGATTCCGATTCGACTATGCGCATGCCTTTGCCGCCACCTCCGGCACTGGCTTTGATGAGGATCGGATAGCCGATGTCGGTGGCGATGCGTTTGGCCTCGCGCACGTCGCTGATAGGTTCGGCGGTGCCGGGCACGAGCGGCACGTTGTATTTAGCCACGGCGGCTTTCGCGGCCAGTTTGCTTCCCATTACTTCTATGGATGCGGCTGAAGGGCCGATGAAGATGAGGCCCGCTTCTTCCACCATTTTTGCAAAGTCTTCATTTTCCGAAAGAAATCCGTACCCGGGGTGTATCGCGTCGGCACCTGTCTGGCGAGCGGCATCGATGAGCTTGTCCATTCGCAGGTAGGACTCCGACGAGGGCGGCGGCCCGATAGACACCGACTCGGTGGCATAGCGGGTGTGGAGGGATTCGCGATCGGCTTCGCTATACACGGCTACCGTTTTGATCCCCAGTTCGTGGGCGCTGCGCATAATCCGCAAGGCGATTTCTCCACGGTTAGCGACCAGTATTTTGGCGATTTTAGTCATGAAAACAGAGCAATTTTGCAATGCTAACCATTAATTCCTAATAGACCAATGCAGAGCGGCGCATAATGGCGGTTGGTCGCATTAATGGGGTTCTTTGCTTTGAATTAACCATTTTTCGTTATTTTTGCAGCAATTTCAACTATCATCCAAATACATGATCGACTTATTCGACAAGATCAAGATGGAGGCTGGCGCACTTGCCAAGTATTCACATCTTCCGGAGGACTATTTCTTTTTCCCAAAGCTTGAAGGCGACCTCGGTCCCCGCATGACGTTCATGGCCGCGACGTCAC
>JAAURZ010000127.1 GCA_012031955.1 Bacteroidia bacterium | reverse complement strand
TATTAAGGCAAACAAGGCGCACCTGTTCACGTCGGTTGCCGACCTGGAGTACATCACGCAATGGATACCTGGAAAAAGCAGGATAGCGCCGGCGGCCACGATCTCTCTTCGTTTTCCGGCCACGAGTACGACGTATTGAAAACTTTGTTGGATGCCAAAGAACCAATGCCTATCGACACACTTAGCTGGCGCTCGGGCGTTTCGTTGAATCAGCTTGCGGGGGTGTTGCTCACGCTGGAGTTTAAAGGCAAAGTGCAGGCACTACCGGGCAAATGCTTCAAGTTTGTATCGGCCTGAAGCACTCAGTCGTTGTCGGGCGTTTTCTGGTTGCACTTTTCTTTGATGGCCTCGTATGCTTTGAGGTCGCCGAGCTCGCCGGCCTTGCTCAGGTCGAGGCATCCGTTTTTCACGTCGCCGAAATCAATGCGGAGTATGCCGCGCATATAGTACGCATCAAAATTCTTGGGATTGATCTGAATAATCTTCGTGCAGTCGTTGATCGCGTCTTCGTAGGCCTGAAGAAACTGCTTGGCCTTGCCGCGGTTGAAGTACGCCTCAATGTAGTTTTCGTTGACGGCAATCGCCGACGAAAAATCTGCGATCGCTCCGTAGTAATCCTGCAGCTTCATCTTCACGTTTCCGCGCGCAAAGAATGCGTCGGCAAATTTGGGGTTCTTTTCAACGGCCGTGTTGTAGTCCTTCATCGCTCCATGGCGGTCGTCGAAGTTATCTTTTATGTTGGCCCTCAAGTAGTAGGCAGCCGCAAAGTTGGGATCGAGCTCAATTGCTTTGTTGATGTTGAGCAGAGCCTCCACATATTCGCGCTTCTCATACAAATCCCTCCCCTTCTGCGCATAGTCTTTGGCCGATTGAGCCATCGACGCAAAACCACAGAGCACACACAAAATCCCAATAAGCCACTTGTTCATACAGTCGTTACGTTTTAGAACCTCAACTAAGTTAGCAAAGTTATGGGAATAATGACGGCAGGGCGTCGCCACGTAATATTTTCAATGCTTTGGAAATATTTTGTCGGCGATTGCGGTCGCTTCCGCGAAGGCGGGCATGTTCAGCCCGGTATGCACACCTTCCCCTTCCAGAAAATCCAGCAACGTTTCAGTGGCAATGTTTCCAACCAGTTCGTCTTCGGCCATCGGGCAACCACCAAAGCCCCTTATGGCACCATCGAAGCGTCGGCAGCCGGCCTCGTAGGCAGCGGCGATTTTCGCCCTGGCCTGTGGCGGTGTTGCGTGAAGGTGTACCCCAATGTCGGCCGATGCGAAAGCATTCTTCACCGAAGCTAACAAACTTCCCACCTGTTGAGGCGTGGCCACCCCGACCGTGTCGGCAAGCGAAATCACATCGGCTCCCAACGTCACCAATATGTCGACAAAACCATTTACCAATTCTGGCGCGTAGGGATCTCCGTACGGATTTCCAAACCCCATGCTGATGTAGGCAACCAACTTTTTATTGCTGTTCAAACACAAGTTCTTCATTTCGCGCAGCGTGTCCAACGCGTCGGCAATCGACTTGTTGGTATTGCGCCGCTGAAAAGTTTCGGATATCGACATCGGAAAACCCAGGTATGCGACGCCTTCAAACGTTACCGCTTGTTGAGCACCACGGATGTTAGCCACAATGGCCAGCAGTTTCGACCTGCTTTCCTTCCAATTCAATTGGTCGAGCACTTCGGCCGTATCACGAAGTTGGGGGATGGCTTTCGGGGAAACAAAACTTCCGAAATCGATCGTATCGAAACCGACTTTTAAAAGCTTATTGATATATTTAATTTTATCAGCAGTCGGGATGAATGATTCCAATCCTTGCATGGCATCGCGGGGGCACTCAATTATTCTCATACGATCAGATTGATTTTTCAATTGGCCAATGTTACAACAATGTTAACAACGGCAGTTGCAAACTTAAATGAAAACTTGTGTAAACAGTCACGAAAGGAAAATACGAACGGTTATCGGATACTAATGTCGTTGATCCCATAAACCGGAAAACCATATCGAATTCTTGAATTAATTGAACGATTGAAACAACTCTACCTCTATGCCATTACCCGAATTCGGCGGAACCCTGGGTACCAAACGAGCCGCCCACCTTTTGCGACGGTCCACCTTTGGGCCCACCAAAGCGCAGATTGACTACTTTGCAACCCTCACGCCGGCCCAGGCCACCGTACAGCTTTACGGCCAGGTGCTGCCCGACCCGGCGCTGCCGATAGACACCGCCACAGGAACCGAATGGGTGACCAACGGCGCCACCGCGGCCAACAGCGAAGACAGCGACCTCGAACAGTTTTTCATACGCTGGTTTCTGGGTCAGATGCTCAGCAGCGGCGTGAGCCCCTCACTGTCCCTTGCGTATTGCGCCAGGGAGAAAATCGTTCTCTTCCTTCATACGCACTTCACCGCCATCCGCAGCAAGATCGCAAGCAGCCGTGCGTTATATTTTCAAAATCAACTCTACCGGCTTTACGCACTGGATGGAACCACCTCTCCCGTGGTGCCCGCCGACAAGCTGAACTTCAGGGAACTCACCAAGAAAGTGTCCGTCGACAACGCCATGCTGCGCTTGCTGGACGGCACACTCAACGTGCGCGGCAGCGTAAATGAAAACTATGCCCGCGAGCTGCTGGAACTCTATAGTATAGGACGCGGGCTCGAAGGCAGCCTGCCCCCGTCGCCGGGGCCCGGCGACTATGTTGTGTATACGGAAGGCGACGTGCAAGCCGCCGCGCTTGTGCTGTCAGGCTGGGCCTTCGACGACACATTCGGCAACATCGACCCCGACACGTTGCTGCCGCGCGGCAGTGTGAAGGGCAGCCCGACCAATGCGTCGCAGCACGACAATGACCCAAAAGTATTCAGCGCGAGAATGCAAACACCGTGATACAGGCCGACCCGTTGCTACTCAACGGATCAGACGCCACCGAAGCAAGCGCTTACGACGAAATAAGCCAACTGATAGACCTTATATACAGCCAGGTGGAAACACCAAAGAACATCTGCAGGAAACTCTATCGCTTCTTCGTTTACCACGATGTTACACCCACCATGACAACACCATCATCGCCGAAATGGCCAACACTTTTGTCGCAAACAATTTCAAAATTCAACCCGTGATCGAGAACCTGCTGCGAAGCCAGCACTTCTATGAAGCGGCAGCGGGCATCGACGACGATAACTTCGGCGGTATCATCAAGTCGCCACTTGATTTATTGACCGGGGCCATTCGCGCGCTGAATATAACAGTACCCAACACCACCGACGCAACCAACTTCTATGACTTCGCCGGCGAGTGCCTCGACCAGGTTGACAGAATGGGCATGAGCTTCTACGAACCGTACGATGTGGCGGGCTACGACGCCTACCACCAGTTTCCACTCTATAACAGGAGCTGGATATCGGTGAACTATCTCACCAACCGCTACGCCTTCATTCGAAACCTCATAGACCCGACAGCCGACGGAATGGTAAAGGCCGACGTGATGGCCTATGTACAAAACAACGTCGCCAACGGCACGGCATCAGTAGCAAGGAATCTCGTGATCGAAATCTGCACGCATTTCTTGCCGGTGTTCGACAGCCTCACGTTCGACACTGCGCTGGACGACGCCTCGGGGCTCACAGCCGAGCGACTCAACTATTTCCTCAATGCATTTCTTACAGATATCGACCCCGATCCGGAGACCGCATGGACCGACCGGTGGACTACACAAGTCGGCGTAGACACCATTCGGGGCCAGTTGCAGAACCTTTTCAACGCCGTGCTACAGTCACCCGAGTACCAACTATTTTAACTATACCCCAATGAAGAGAAGAAGTTTTTTGAAAAAGCTCCCTGCGGCGATGAGCATCCCGTTCACCATTGGGGGCATACCACTCAAGCTGATGGCCAACAACCCACTTGCACGCCTGGCCGGCCTCAGCACCAACGACCGTGTACTGGTCATCTTGCAGATGCACGGCGGCAACGACGGCGTTAACTGCCTTGTACCCATCGAAGACTACGATTTGTATTACAGCCGGCGCGCCAACATAGCCATACCGTTGCAAAACAGCATACGCAAAGCCATCAAGCTCGACGCCACGCTGCCCACCGCTTCGCAGGTGGGGCTGCACCCCGACATGCAGGCCATGAAAACGCTCTACGACCAGGGCGCATGACGGCAGTGCAGGGCGTCTCTTATAAGAACAATAACGGATCTCATTTTCGCGGTCGCGACATCTGGTTCATGGGAGGTGGCTCCGACGACTACTTCAGCTCCGGGTGGGTAGGCCGTTTCCTGGAAAAAGAATTCGAAGACCTCGGTCAATACCCCGACGATTTCCCGGTGTTGCCCGAAATGCCCGATCCGCTCGCTATCGAAATGGGTAGCGACGTGTCACTCATATTCCACCAGTCGGACGGGTTCCCTACTTCTATATCACTCAACGACCCGGCAGGATTTGCCGAACTCGTCGAAGAACTCGACGGCTTCCAGGACAAACTCGTTGACCCGCGCGGCAAGCCACCCGCTGCGCTCAACGACACACCTTATGGCAAAGAACTCAACTGGATACTTGGCCTCGAAGACAAGACCGAAGACTATGCCGAACGGCTCTATGAGGTATTTCTCGCCGGCGGCGAAAGTACCGTTACCTATCCCGAGGCGTATCCCTTCAACGCGCCCACAGGCAACAAACGCAACACACTGTCGCCGCAGCTCAGGCTGATTGCGCGACTGCTGGCGGGCGGATGCAAAACCAAAGTGTTCCTCGTAAAAATCGGTGGCTTCGATACACACGCCGACCAGGTGGAAACCTACGACCCAACCATGGGTGTACACGCAGCGCTGATGTACAACGTGTCCAGTGCCATGAAGGCCTTTCAAGACGACCTTCGCGCGCGCGGCCTCGAAGACCGCGTGCTGTCAGTGACAACCTCCGAGTTCGGCCGGCGCATACACTCCAACGGCAGCTACGGTACCGACCACGGTACCGCCGGCCCCATCTTCATTTTCGGCAAAGGTGTGAAACCCGGCGTGGTGGGCACAACGCCCGACCTCAACCAGAACAACATCGACATGCAGTACGACTATCGCCAGGTGTTTGCCAACATCCTTAAAGACTGGATGCAGGTAGATCAGTCAGTCATCGACAACGATGTGTTCTTCGGCAACTTCATCAACGGCACGTCGACGGCGTCACCTATTCGCCTCTCCCGCTCGTAAGCGACGTAATCACCGGCACCGACGACTTCATCAGCGCGCGGTGGGCACTGCACGAATGCTATCCCAACCCCGTATCCGACAAAGTGAACATCCGGTTCCGTACCAACGGCACATCGCAGGTGGTCATTAAGCTGTACGACAACACAGGCAAGGAAAAGAAGCTCCTCGCAAACGGCAACTACGACGCCGGCGAACATGCCATCATAGCCGATGTGAGTGATTTGCCTGCAGGAAATTATATTTACCAAATGAAGGCAGGGTTCTTTAAGGACTCCAAAAAAATATCCATTATGAGATAAACCGGACAACAATATAAAACCCGGGCTGCACAGCCCCGGCAAAGACCCTTTTAAAACACCCCAATGATGAAAAGACTCTACCCACTGATGTGCCTCCTGCTAGTCGCCTCGTTGTGCGTTGCACAAGGCAAACGCAAGAAGCCATCGTCGTTCAACAAGCGCAACAACGAATCCGAAAGATTTCTCGACAAGCAATGGTGGGTCGGCCTCAAAGCCGGCACCAACCTGTCTAACGCCGTGCTGCAGAAAACTTATAGCGTAGTGCTGCCCACCAACTACGAGCAAGACGCCAAGCAATACGAAAGCTTCAACAAGCTTGGCAGCCAGGCCACACTCGAAATCACATTCTACATCAAGCGCATATCGGTGAGCCTCCAACCCACATACCGCAATGCGCGCTTCGTATACAACAACCATTACGAATGGAGTGACAGCGAAGACCCAAACAATTTTTTAGCGCTTGACTACGTGCAGGAGCAGCGCGTCGATCATGCAGTAATACCCCTCGTGGCCAAATATGATATCACCGCCACGCGCCTTCGCCCCTACGTGCAGGCAGGCGTATACATGGCATTCCTGATCAACGCAGACAAATCTGTCGAAGTATCGGGCATCGACTACGCATCGGGCGGTGTGAATGAATTTACCAACGAGCCCATCATCGTAGGCGCCAAAGACCTGTTCGCCAAAAATCACTGGGGCCTCGTGGGAGGCGCCGGTGTAAACTACAACATGGGCAACGTGCGGCTTAATCTCGACATCATGTACAGCCTCGGCATGAGTCTCATCAACTCCACCGAAAACAGATTCAGCAACGATCGCCTCTCGGGTGTGGGCGATGCCATGGACGACATCCAACTTAACAACCTGTCGTTTTCCGTAGGCTGTCTCTTTCCCCTGCGCTTCCTCGGCTCCGGTTTCAAATCACTCGACCACTAAAAACAGCAGCAACCATGACCCGAAAATTTCTGATACACATACTCATGGCCGGCCTGCTGGTGGCGGCAGCCTGTTCCGAAGAGTCTAATCCGCAGTTCGACGAGAAGACCTTCACCAAGATATACGACAACAACCAGTTCAATGCCTCCTTCTTCCCTATCGATTTCAAGCAGACATCCGATGGCGGCTACCTTGTGCTCGGCGGCCGGCGGTTGCCCGAGTCCAACTTCAGTGGTATCTACCTGCTCAAGACAGACAAGTACGGCAACTTCGTGAAGGAGATGGAAATAGA
>JAAURZ010000126.1 GCA_012031955.1 Bacteroidia bacterium | reverse complement strand
TGACCGTCGTCTTCCTGCAACTCGCCTCAGGGTATCACACTCTATTTTTAGGACTTGTGGTGGGGGCAGATCGGTTGCAAGTCTGGTTACTGCCTCAGGAAAGTAGCCATCAGTACGACGAACTCGCAGCGGACGGACGCCTGGCCACCAAAGATCCCATCCTCTTTGCCGGCGGCGATACCAACCTCTACGGCTACCTGCGCATGGCACGCGCGGCGCTGCCGGCGATGCGGGCCCGAAAGCAGGGCATCGTCTTCAACGGCAATTACATGCTCTACTACGACGTTGCGCAGGCCGAATACTTCCGCGCCATCGGCATGAAATTTCAGGACTTGCTCCAGACCGGCACAGACACCGTGCTTGCTCGCATAACGCTCGATTTCAAATCTACAGCCACCTTCGACGATGTGCTCGAAGTCTATGGCCGCGTCTCGAAGATAGGCAATACGAGCTTCGTGATGGATTTCGAAATCTACCCGGAAGACGAAGACCGGCTCATCTCGTCGGCAACCGCCATCTATGGTTCCAGGGGCACCAACGGCGTTGTGCTCATCTCGACCAAGCGCGGTAGATCCGGCGAGACGAAAGTCACATACGACTTTCTCTACAGCTTGCAGGACAAACCTCAAACACTGCCTGTGCTCGACCTGCCTCAATACGCGCAGATGTACGGTGAAATACGCGTAGCGCAGGGCGGCGAAGTACCCGAAGAATTTTCAAACCCCGCGTTGCTCGGCCCCGGCACCAACTGGCAGGATGCCTTGTTCAAAACAGCTGCGCTCCAGAAGCACCAGTTGAGCCTCAGCGGCGGCAGCGACAAAACTACCTTCTACCTGTCGGGCGAATATTTCGATCAGGATGGCATTGCGCTTGGTTCCAATTTCCAGCGCTACAGCACGCGTCTTAACCTCGACAACCAGGTAAGAAAGTGGCTGAAGGTCGGCGCCAACCTCAATTACAGCCAGACGAACGAAAGCCTTGCCTCCACGCAGGAGAATGTGGTGAGCAACGCACTGGCTATTGCACCCAACATTCCGGTAAAGAACCCCGACGGCACCTGGGGCGGCGCGCAGGAATCCAACGGCAACAGCGTGCAATTCACACCGCTCAACCCGGTGGCTATCGCCAACCTGATAAGTAACGACCTGAAACGCAACACGCTGTTAGCCGGGTTGAACGTGGACGTCACGCTGGTGAAGGGCCTGGTGTTCCGTACAAGCCTCAACGGCAATGTCGGCTCCAGCCGGCAGGAAAATTTTACACCCACCTACAGGCTGGGCGACAAAATCAACACCAACGCATCGTTGTCGGTAAACACCAGCAGCAGCAACTACTGGAACTGGAATCAACTCTTGCAGTACTCAGTCAAATTCGGTCAGCACGATCTGCAAGTGATGGTCAGTCACGAAGCACAGGAATCGACGTGGAAGAGCCTCGGCGGATTGAAGACCGGTTTTGTCTCCAATGAAATTCCTGATCTGAATATTGGCGACGCCGAGGGTGCAATCATCAGCGGCGGCCAGGGGTCGTGGGCGATGGAGTCGTATTTCGGTCGATTGAACTACAACTACAAAGAAAAATACTTTCTGCAGGCTGCAATCCGCTCCGATGGTTCCGTCAACTTCGGCAGCGCCAACAAGTGGGGAACATTTCCCAGTGCATCGGCTGCATGGCGCATTTCGCAGGAACCATTCATGCGCGACATTACCGCCATCAACGAGTTGAAACTTCGCGTGGAAACCGGCCTCACCGGTAACCAGGGTAACACCAGCTACTTCGGTCCCTTGCGCAGTGTGACTACGCCCTGGGGTGCCGGCTTCATACTGGGTCGCTATGGCAACGAGTCGTTGAAGTGGGAGGAAACACTTACCAATAACGTCGGCATCAACGTGTCGCTGTTCAACAACAGATTGCAGTTCGAAGGCGACTTATACGTGAAGAAGACTGAAAACCTGTTGCTCACAGCGCCGCTGCCCGACTACCTCGGCACAAGCGGAGAAGGTGCGATATCGCCACCGGCCATCAACATCGGCGCGTTGGAAAACAAAGGTTGGGCAGTATCGCTCAACACGGTGAACGTAGATCGCGGCGGACTCACCTGGCAGACCAACTTCAACATCTCGGGTTTCAAAACAAAGGTGACGAAGTTCTATTCGGAAACAGCATTTGTCGAACGTCGTCCATGGTACGTAGGCGACTCAGGGTCCGGCAACAACTGGGCGCAGCGGTCATCCGTAGGTCAGGCACCCTGGCTCTTCCAGGGATACTTGTATGACGGACTCTTCCAGTCGGAAGAGGATATACTCAACAGCCCGGTGCCGGTGGATAACAACGGCAACAGGCTTCCCGCAAGCCCGTCGTCCATTTGGGTAGGCGACATCAAATACAAAGACCTGAACGGCGACGGCATTATCGATGAGCGCGACAAGACCGACATAGGCAACCCATGGCCCAAGTTCACGTTCGGCATGACCAACACGTTTAGTTACAAGGGTTTTCAACTTACGGTGCTGATCACCGGCGTATATGGCAACGACGTGTACAACCTGCTGCGCTTCAACAACACGAATCCCAACAACATCAACCTGGGCCGCAACCTGATGGGTGAAGCATTTGGCTACGCACGCGTGGAAGGAACCGGAGACCAGGCGCATCTTACAAATCCGGATGCACACATACCACGCATTTCCAACAGCAACGTAAACGGCAACCGCCTGCGCTTCACTGACCAGTTCGTGGAAGACGGCACCTATGTGCGGATCAAGAACGTGCAGCTCACCTACAATGTCCCCGCCAAATACCTGGGCACATTGCGCGTGGTAAAGGCGGCGCGTGTGACCGTGGGAGCACAAAACCTCCACACATTTACGAAGTACAAAGGATATGACCCTGAAGTGGGGGCTTATGTAGGACGCGACGCGGCAGGCGATAACCAGGCCATCGGCCTCGACTTCGGTCGCTACCCGCTTACGCCGGTTTACACATTCAGTGTTGGAGTTGATTTTTAATCGATAAAGAGACAACATCATGAACTTGATCAACAATACAATCAAAATCCTGACGGCGGTGCTGGTAGTGGGCGGGTTGATAGCAGGCTGCAGCGACAGCTTTATCGATCGTTTACCGCAAGACGCTATCGTCAGCGACAACTTTTACAAAACGTCTGAGCAAGTGCTCGCGTCGACAGCACCGCTCTACAACATCGTTTGGTTTGCGTACAACGACAAAGCGTCGCACGGCATTGGCGATGCGCGCGGCGGCGTATTCAGTGCGAACTATTCATACCAGTTGGAGAACATCCAATTCAGAACCACAGGGCGACTGCAGAAAATGGCACTTCGTGGAGAGCTTTTTTCAACGTAGTCGGCCAGTCCAACGCCGTGATCAGTAACATCAATGATTTTGCAGGCCCGGAAGTGCCGCAGAATATGAAAGAGCACGGCATTGCAGAGGCGCGATTCATGCGCGGTCTTGCATACGCTTACCTCGTGCTGAACTGGGGCCCCGTGCCGATCATCACCGACAACGTGGCTGTGCTTCAAGACACCACCATTCGCAGAAATACAGTCGAGTCTGTGTGGGAATTTATCTGCCGCGACATGCGCTATGCGGCGACGCACCTGCCGGAAACACCTGTGCAAACAGGCAGGCTCACCAAATGGTCGGCCGAGGGCATGCTCGCAAAAATGTACCTGTTCCGTTCCGGCGTAGGCCGCACTTTCGGCAACCGTAACACAACCTATCTCGACAGCGCCCGCGTGCTTGCCAAAGACGTGATCGACAACAGCGGGCACTACCTGCTCGATCAGGACCATGGATACACGAATGGCTATGAGGAACTGTTCAAAATGAAGAACAACAACAACCCCGAAACCATGTTTGCCCTGCAATGGGTGTACAGCGGCGACTGGGGGAACACAAAACAGCGTGCAGGCATACCTTGCGTTCAGCTCTCAGATTACCGGCACACCCGACGGATGGGGCGGCGACCTGGGCGCCTCCATGTACATGCTGAGCAAGTACGAAGGGCTGATGGAAAACGGCGACACACCTGATCTGCGTCTGAAGTCAACCTTATGATGCCCGGCGAGCACTACAGCTACATCACGCAGCAGGTACTCGACGGCGACGGAAATCCTGTACTGCAAGAGTTGGTGGTGCCCACAGGCGGCAACGGTTACAATGGTCGTGCATGGGTGAAAAAGTATGTGGTCGGCAGAGCCGAAGACAACGAAGGTAAAGTGCAGCAACAGCGCACTGAAATACAAACCTACATGCTTCGCCTTGCGGATGTATACCTGGTGTATGCAGAAGCGGTCCTCGGCAACGGCACGTCCACTACGGACCCCGAGGCTGTGGAGAGTTACAGGAAAATCCGCAGGAGGGCAGGCCTCGATGTGTCCGGCATAACCTCGGTGTCGTGGGCCGACATATTCAACGAGCGACTCGTCGAGTTCGCCATGGAAGGCGCTTCGTGGTACGAATGGAGCCGCTATCACTATTTCAATTCCGATGCGGTGTACGATTCGCTCAGCACACAAGACCGCGGGTTTGTCAGGATAACCCCGACGGACCTTGACAGTCAAACGGGCATGGCTTCCAACTGGGAGATAGAACCCGACCCCGATTATACGGGCGATCGATTCTTCCCGGTTACATCAGGCAACTTCCGCATACCGTTGCCCGAAGCAGAACTATCGCGTGCTCCAAACCTGCGTGCAGAACCTGTTCCATACAATTTTGATTGACATAGACATATCATTATGAATAACATCATGAACAAGAATATAATCAGATATGTGTTGCTGATGACTGTGATGGCTGCGGGAGGATTTTTCCTCGCGTCGTGCGACGACAGCGACAGCGGCGCTGCGCCCATCGTGGAGCGCGTAAGCCTCGTGCATAAAGATTCTACGACGCTCTCGGGCGGAAGGGGCGAAACACTTGCAATCTTCGGTCAGAACTTAGGCTCTACACGCGAGGTCTACTTCAGCGGTGTAAAAGCCTCGCTGAACACCACCATGGTTACCAATACGACCATCATCATTACGGTGCCTGGCGCGCCTTTCCCCGGGCCTAATGTGCTGAGTACAGTGAGGGTTGTAACCAACTACGGTGAAGCACAACTGGACTTTGCCATCGAGCAGCCGCTGCCTGTCATCTATTCGTTCGCGCCGGCGGTGGCCAACCCCGGCGATGTGATCACCATCCAAGGTCAGTACTTCAACAACCTGGAGGCCGTGGAATTTATCGACGTGAAAACCAGCGATGCCCTTGAAGCCGAAGTGATTTCTTACGCGACCAACGACGACGGTGTAGAGGTACTTGCGGTAAAAGTGCCCGACAACGCCCCGGTTTCTTTCATCGCCATCTCGACAAGCGCCGGCACTACCGTTACTGAAACATCTTTCGGCTTGAACTACGCTGTGTTTACCGAAGGGCTGAACCCTGACATTCAAAACTGGAGTTGGGGCGGCGCCGATGTGTTCAACAGCCAGTCAGTGGCGAAGAGCGGCCTTACATCTTACAAGCGAACTTTCAACGATGGCTGGAGTGGCGTGCAACTGCATCATGGTACACTCGATCTCACGCAGTTTACCCACGCCAAGTTCTCTGTGTTTGGCGGCCCCGGTACCACGGGCAAAAAAATTGAACTTCACGATCAACTGGGGAACCATGGTGGAAGTGGATGTAGTGGAGGGAGAGTGGCGCGACTACGTGGTGCCGCTTTCTGCGCTCGGATCGTCTGCGCCTACTGTGCTGGACAACTTCATATTCCAGGACAACGGCAGTACAAGTCCGTCGGCGCCATACCTCATCTACCTCGACGACGTGGGCTTCCTCTGATTGCGAGCTTTGTAATTACTAAAACTTAGAATGACATGAACGTACGATATTTCAAGTTTCTCTACGCACTGATCCCGCTGATAGTGCTGGTACAATTCACGGCCTGCGACGACGAAGACACGGCGGGTAATTTCGACCGACCCGCTATTTCCGAAGTGTCGCCCGCGCAAGGACTCATCGGTACCACAGTCACCATCACGGGAAGCAAACTATCAAAAGTCACGAAAGTAAAATTCGGCGCAGTAGATGCGGCTGACTTTAACCCTTCAGCGAATACGGAAAACACCATCACGGTGAAGGTGCCCGCCGGCCTCGATGCCGGCGACACCAAAATCGCGGTGTTTTATGCCGCTGCCTCTGAAACCAATCTGGGCCCATCTGCCGCCGCCGATTTTGCCGTGCTCTTTCCGCCTGTGCTAACGGAAGTGGTACCTGGCAGCGCAAAACCGGGGAAGCAAATCACTTTATCAGGTAACTACCTGGCCGATGCCACTACCGTTTCTTTCGGCGAAGTGCTCGCCGCATTTGAGGCGAAGGCCACAACCATCACCGTTACGGTGCCTGAAGCCGAAGCAGGCGTAGCGGACCTCACGGTGACCACGCCGGGAGGTACGGCGACGCTACCTTTCGAGGTGCTTGCAAAAACACCCGAGATCGTCGGCTTCTCGCCGGCCGAAGCCCATGAAGGTGACGAGATCACCGTTGATGGTTTTTACTTTGACGATGTTCAATCCGTAAGTGTGGGCGGCACTGAGGCCACTGAATTCACCGTGGTGAATCCCACGCGGATTACCTTCACCGTACCTGTGGGCGCGTTCACTGGAAAATTGCCGTGACCAACGCTGTCGGCACGGCCGAAAGTGAAGGCAACCTGAATGTGTTGGTGACGATCGGCTTCCCTGTGACCGTATTTAGCGAGGCTCTCAATGGCAACTG
>JAAURZ010000125.1 GCA_012031955.1 Bacteroidia bacterium | reverse complement strand
GCATGCTGAGCGTGGCGCCTCGCACGCAGGGCCAGGGCATCGGCAAGAAGCTGCTGGCAGAAGCGGAGGCTTACGCGACGCGGCTGGGATGCAACGCCATTTTCATGACCGTGATCTCGGTACGCGAAAACCTCATCGCCTGGTACCTCCGGCATGGCTACGCACTTACCGGAAAGAAAGCACCATTTGTTGTGCCCGACGAACGTTGGGGTGTTCCAAAACAAGCGCTCGAGTTTGTATACCTTGAAAAAAAATCAGTTGACCGAGTCGGCGAGTATGCGCCTGTTGATTTCCTTGACCATCACATCGACCTCCGTAGACGACCGGTCCACAAGGTTGATGATCTCGCGTGCGTCGTCGGGCAACTTTGCGCGAAGTGCTGCCGCTCAACGCAGCGGCACTTCGGCAAACAGTTGCTTGTAAAATGCCTGGTTATATAGGTTTCAACTCAAATGTAAACTGGCCGCTAAGTCCATCGATGCGCCCGCCCGGGTCGGCTACCTCGAAATGCAGGATGAGATGGCCGTCGATCAAATCATAGTCCATCTCCTTGCCGGAATCAAATACCATTTTGTTCAGGTCGTCAGTCAGCGTCCAATGCCCCGACGTTTCAGTAAATCCATAACTACCGTTTGATATCACAAAGGATCCTTCAAAGCCGTTGGCTTGCGATTTTGTGAACACCATCACGAAGTCGGCATAGTCTTCCGACAAGTCGCCGTCTGAACTGTCGACTACCGGATCGCCCCAGGCATTCGCGGCGATGCTCGCGATGTCGCGATCGCGCTGACTTGTCTCATTGTCGTCGCCGCACGATAACAGCAGTACCACGCTGGCAGCCATCATTATTTTCGAAATAATTCTTTTCATAGTTAATAATTGATTTTAATGGACATACGGAATTCGCTCCCGATAATTATCGAGATGAGAGTTTTTACCTAAAGGGATCGTTGCAATTAACATCCCGCTGGGTATAATTTTCTTTATGCTCATTTCATAGTCTGCGTTTGATTTTAAGAAAGAAGGCGGGTTACTGTCGCAACCCGCCCATTGTCTATTTCTTTATGATTTAAAAGTAGCCTCCTTGTTGTAAGCGGATGCGCGCAACAGGTACAAGCCCTGCGGCAGCGTTGCCAGGTTCAGTCGCACACCGGATTCATTTCCTGTCACAACTTCGCGCGACACGTGTACGCGTCCTGCGGCGTCCACTACTTCCAGGAGTACGTCGCCGGTCCATTCGCTGCTCAGCGACACATTCATATAGTCAACCACGGGGTTGGGATATGCCGACAATCCCTGGTCGGCTGTTTCGTCCACACCCAGGATGACGTTTACGACGGCACGCAGGCTGTCTTGCGTGGTGGCGCCATGGCTGTCGGTCAAAGTGAACCTGAGCATCGCTTCACCAGCCGCGCCCGGCTTCACGATGAAGCCCGACGGATCGGCAAATACTTGCGCCACCTCTGTGTTTTGGCTTATCACCATAAATGTAAAGGTGTCATTGTCGGGATCGCCAAAGTAGTCTTGAATGAGATACGACTCCATTCTTCCTTTCGTGGCATACATCAGCATTTTGTCATCACCCACAAATACAGGTGCCTGGTTGGTGTGTGCTACGTCGATCGCTACTGTGTGTTCTTCGATAGCGTCGTGTGCGTCTTTGGCTTGCCACGTAATTGTGTACTGGCCGGCGTCGCCATACTGCGGCGACAGCACCAACGTCAGTATGCCATCTGCAAACGTGGAAACTGCAAAGTCAGGAGCCGCCTGCTCCGCCACAGTGAATGTGTCTTCTTCAGTATCCGTCACGCTAATGGTCACGGTGCGGTTTTCATTTTCAGCCACAAACAGCGTCTGCGTTTCGCCGTCAAAATGCGGCGCTTCGTTGAGGTGCAACGTTACGGGTACCTTCATTTCGGCGTGGTCAGGATCGTTGCTGTGAATAACCACGATGGCCACCTGGTCGCCGCGGGTTGCGTTGGCACCGGTAAACGTAAGTGCAATCGCGTCACTTTCGCCCGCCTCCACACTGCCATCCGTCGCCGACGTTACCGACAACCACGCAGCATTTGCGGCCGTTTCCTCGCCGGCATACATGAGCCAGCCCATTTGTTCAAATGAGCTTGCTTCCTGCAGGTCATACCACAGGCCCTCGTCCATGTAGTAGTAGCGTCCGGCAGCGCCGTCGGTTTCAATCGTGCCAACAGGGAATGAAATACCGAGCGGGTATGTGACGAGCACGTAAAAGTCTTCGTTCGGGTAGATGGCAGCAGGGGCATCCAGTTGCGCAGCGTACCACGTGCCGCCTTCATCGGCGCCGGTTCCTGTAAATTCAATAGTACCTTTCGACAACGACTTCGCATTGGCGATTGAGGTTCCACCCGCACGCACTTCCACCTGTACCGTTCCGGTTAACACATTTTCAAGCCGGAACCATGTCTCTACGTGGGTCACATTAAATCCTTCGGGCCCACCGTTGTACCGTGTTGCTACGGTGAATGGCGCAGCGCCTCCTGTTCCGATAAATGTATCCGGTGCCTCCTTGTCGGTGTGGGTTGCTACGCGGTTGTAGGTTCCTTGCACTCTTGCGCCGCCGTCAGTGTGTTTCACGCCACCGGCCGTCACAAGTGCAGCGCTTCCGGGTTGCTCCGACAGTTTTTCCTTTCCGTTAGCTTCGGTCAGAATCCTTCCGTAGTCGATGCTCACCATATACTCGAGCGGCGAGTACCCATTGATATTGTCGAATGCGATGGTGCGGTCGATCACTTCGGCGGGTGTGTTCATTGCCACTTCCACAGACGCGTTGTCGAGATTTAACGCGGGCGGATTGAACGCCGTGCCTTTCAGCACGATGCGTTGCTCGCCGATGCTTGTAGTGAGCACGACTTCATCCAGAAAATCGCCGGGTGTCGACGGATAGAAAATCGCCCGCACCACGAGGTTGTCGCCAGGCTTGATGGTGTAGACCGGAGTCTCCCACGCCCATGGCGAGTAGATGTTGGCGATGTCGGTCCACTCAGGTCCGAACCAACCGTCCGCGAGCATCATAAGGCTCAAGCCCTGTGTGCCGTCGGCCATTTGCGCCCACGTAATGTCCATTGGCGCCGAGCCGGTGTTCGACAAAACAAGGTCTGTCGAGTTAACGGCGGGCGAACCCCATTCGAAGGCAATCATCTTGCTGCCAAAGTCAACCGTGTCGGCCGCGGCAAGTTCAGCGTCGCCTGCTACGGTAAGCTCAACTGGTTTTTCGAGCATTTCACTGCCGGGCACATTGGTTTGAATTTTCAGTGGTTCGTTGTATACACCACCATACACGTTGCGTGCATCGAAGTTGATGTTTCCCGTAAGGGTCTCGCCGGGAGCAATCGTATACTTGCGAACGGGCACCAAAGTGTAAGCCAGACCGTTGCCATGATCGAGCGGCGCATAAGCCGACACAAGCACGCCTGTAACGCTGTCGAGTTGCACGCCGATCGTGCTGAAGCCCGATGTGAGGTCATTCCCAAAACCTTCCACTTGATATTGGAATTTCATGGTTCCATTCTTGTAAAAAATTGCTTCAACAGAAACCGGGTCGCCCATGCCGCCGAAATTATTTACAAGGTAGCTCCACATGATCACGATTTTGTCGTCGAAGAATTGATAGAATATGCCGACTTCTTCCGCGGGTACGTGTACGTATCGAATCCGCCGAAAGTCCAGTAGGGCATGATGAATTTGCCAGGGTGTTCCGCACTTGGAATGTAGTCGGTAAAGAACACCACTTCCGGTGTCTCTTCCTCCAGTGTGATGAGTCCGTTTTGGCCGACTTTGAATGATGAATATGATTCGCCGTAGAATTGGATTGGAAACGGAAGCTCCAACTGTTGCCAGAATTGATCCTTGTCGAAGAAGTCTTCAACATGAGGCATTTGTGTTCCGGTCTTTCGAACGTCCAGCCATTGATAGAATTGCCCATCATTACTCTTGTCAACCGAATAGGTAAACGCCGGTATGTCACTTGACTGGCTGACGGGTACGTCGAACGTCATCCAGTTCTTGCCGGTGAAGGCCACGTCTAGACTAGCCAGCCCTGTATTTTCAATCGTGAGGGGGTGACTGCTCGTCTCGCCGAAGTTCAGTGTTTGAGCCAATTGAGAGAGGTCAACCGAGATGGAAGGTGCATCCACCACGTTGGCCGTCAGATAAATTATGTTGGTTGAACCGTCGCCGTACGAGATCGTGAGCCAGTCTTCGATGGCACCGAGCGTAGCGGTCGGCACTTGTATCTCGTACTTGTTGTAGAGACCGGGCCTGATGGTGGCTGTAGTCGGATCGCCGCCGAGGGTAAAGGCGTCGTTGGTAAATGCCATGGAAACGATATTGACATTGGCACTGCCGGGGTTACGTATGGTGAAAGGCTGCGCGCGAACTGCCTGCTGAAACACATCGCCGAACCGGACGGTATCCAACGACACAAGGGGAACTGAAATACCACCGCTTGTAATTTCCAACTGAATACGCGCTGATGTTTGAGGCGCGGATGGATCGTTGCTGATGAAGCTGACGTAACGATTGATCGTACCCTCTACAAGGCCAGTCGTAGTAAGACTGAGGTCCACGACTGCTTCACCGCCAGGCATTACAATACCCGATCCGTTGGTCACCGATGTGATAATGTCCGGGCCCGGATAGTCGAAGCCGATTGCCAGTTGACTGTACAGGGGGCGGAAATTTTCGTAGTCACTTATCAGGATTCCATCTTCCCGGGCCATGTCTTCCATGAGGATGGTGAGATAATGTTGATTCTGCTCGCTGAACGTTACGTAGTCGTAGAAGAACCGGATGTTGCCGTCGGCGTACAGTACCATCTGCGCAGTGATCTCTTCCCCAATGCTGTATCCATCCCACACATTGCTATACTGAATGATAACGCGGTCGGGCTCCACCTGGTAATAGATCTTACCTTGCGAGGTATAGTCGAAGTGGCTGCCCAGAACCGAGATGTATCCTTGCGGTCCATAGAAATCTTTCAAGCGAGGTGTGTTAAGCGGGTTGACGGTGTTGTCGAAAGTAGTGAAGCCACGTTTTGAGACATACACGTGCGTCACCTTATCGTTGTAGTAGGGGAATTCAAAACCCATGTCTACATCCCAGTACCAGTTGCGCGGCTGCGTGAAGTAGTCTGTGATGTCGGTACCGGTGGTTGAAATATCCTGAAAGTCATAAGCGATCGGGTCAGTAGCAGAAGGATCGTTGGTGCGCACCGCGTAGCCGTACGTGTGAAATGGCACAGGCCAGTTGTTGCTTACACCTTTTGTATCGTGCCCGGGTATAAAATACTTGAGCGGATAGGCGCCATCGTTGCGAACGGTGATCTGCGCGTCGACTGCATCGCCTATGGCCAGGTTGTTCTTCACTTGCACGTCGGGCGTCACTACGATCTTTGCCGTTTCGGCGCCCACGCCAAACAATGGTATCTCATACGTCTGCGTGCCGTTTGTAATCGTGAGCACTTCATTGCTGTTGCCCGGTGCGGTAGGGTTAAAGATAATTTTCACCACGGCTTTTTCACGTGCCTTGATCTGCCACGGCGCATAGCCTGACAGTTCGAATTCCGTTCCCGAAACGCTTATCGACGGATTGTTAAAATTACCATAGCCGGCATTGTCGAGTTCAATTTCCAGTTCTTTGGAAGTCCCCACGAACACATTGCCAAAATCGACAATGTCGATGTGGTGAATGTCGGGCTGGTGTCCGCTTACCGTAAGCTCCACCGGCTTCCTGAGTTCGCGTTGGTTGGCGTCGTTGGAAGTGAACACGACATTGGCGCTGTATGTGCCGTTCACGAGTGCGGCGCCGCTGGCGGTAAGTGTCGTCGTTGCTTCTCCAATGCCGCTGATGTCGCCGGAGCCAGGCTCCAGCGCCAGGTACTCGCCGAGGTAGGCATTGTAACTGGCGGCCGTGATCGTCCATGCAAAGTCTTTGCTGTTGATAAGTTCTTCAAGCGGCGACCACGTGGCGCCAAGGTTGAACGACATCACGCAGTTGGCCGAGTAGGTCGGATCTGATTCGAAACCGATACCCAGCGGAAACAGGTTGCCGTGTGGTACATGAAACACGAGCCAGAAGGTCTCTCCTTCTTCGAAGTAGATTTGTTCGTTGAGGGTGATGTAAGCGTATGTCTCGCCGGCACTCCAGTTGGCAAAGTTTTGAGCGTAAACAAGGTTCTTCTTTTCCAGCTTTTCACCCCTGTATACTTCCATTACCGCGTCGCCTTTGGCGGGATCGTGCTTCAGGTAAATGCGTGCATCCGTCAGGTTAAAACCGCCGGACTGGCTCACATAAAATCGCGCGCCGGCGGAGTTGTTGAGTGTGGTATCGGTCTCGCCGATGATGTTTGTCGGATAATCCGCATAAGAGATTTCCACTGACGAAAATGCCAATGGCGCCGGCTCGTTGGCACGCAGGGGTTTGGGTTCATGAGCGTTGCGGCGGGCCAGGTTCACGGGCCCGGATTTTTGGTAAGCGACGGATACACCACGCTTGACGCGTCGAATGAGGGTGATGCACTGCTGTGACGCATAAAATGATCCCAACGCAAAATGCCTTCGGCTTCGTTCGCGATCGTAATTGATTGCGTGGCGGTTGTAGAAATACCCGCGTCAATGGTGAGCTGGATGGGGTCCGCGCCTCCTTCAATAACGATCGAAGGTCCTTCATTGGTTTGGCTAGTAACAGTATTGGAGAGCCCCGACACATTGCCCCACCTGTCGGCAGCGGTCACAGCCAAAATAGTACTGCGTCAATCCGAGCAGTCCCTGCAGTTCATAGGCTACCGCACTTCCGGCCGCCTGGTTGTTCTCTATCACCACAAATTCCGCCT
>JAAURZ010000124.1 GCA_012031955.1 Bacteroidia bacterium | reverse complement strand
TCACCATTCTTGGCGGCGGCCGTGTCTCGGGAAAGGCCGGTAAATACAACGTCGGCCTGCTCAACATGCAGACTGAATCCGCGGTGAATGCACGGACCGGGGCTACCGTTGCTCCGGCCAACAACTTCTCGGTGCTGCGGCTGCGGCGCGATGTGTGTCGCGGTGCTGATCAAACGTTTGAACTTCCTTCATCGTCCTGCTCCCGGCTCTGCGAGCACCACTTGTCGGCCATGCGGCGCTTGAAGGCTTCTCGTTCATCGGGGCTCATGTGCGAAAATTTCTCGTACATTTTTTTCTTCCATTGGTGTTTCCATGGTGGTCCGCCGCCTTGGTGGTGCCCTTTGCCCAGCCCGGCAAAGAGGATCTTACTCAGCAGCAACAAACCCAGGGTTTGCCAGAAAGTGATGTAAGGTCCTCCGAAAAGCGCGGGCACGAGCCAGTTCCACAGTTGCATCGTGAGACCTCCTATGAGTGCTACGATGAGCACACCAAAGAGTATCCATAACACAACTTTCCATCCTCGTTTCATAATTTGCTCTTGTTTTCTGTTTTCTAAATATCGTTGTACAATCGTTGCAACTTCTTCCTTAAGGCCAGGATCGCGTATCGTTTCCTCGACAGCAATGTGTTTATCGACACACCGGTTTCTTCGGCTATTTCGCGAAAGCTTCTTTCCTCCAGTTCATTCTGAATAAAAATCTCGCGCTGCTCGCGCGGCAATTCGTCGAGCGCTTCCATAATCGCGTCCCACAAAGTTTCGCGGAGAAATGCCTCGTCGGGTGTGTTTCCCAAATCCGGTAGTATTTCCTGCAGCGTAAGCGGGGCGTCGTCTTCCTGGCCGGCGTTGCCTTGAAAGTCGGCGCGTTTGGGTCGAACGGCGTCGCGCCGGTAGCGGTCGATGATCTTGTTTCGGGCCACCGAGAAAAGCCACGATGTAACGCGATCGAGTGACTCAATGGTATCATAGCCCGCCACAAACTGGTAGAACACATCTTGCATGATGTCCTCTGCTTCCTCCAGCGTAGACACACGGTTGCGGATAAAACTCAGCAACCGGTCTTTTTCCTTCAAAAATGTCTGTTCTTTTGCTTGCATGGCCAGGTCCATCGCCATCTTTGATTTTAGGTGTATTGACGCGACAGGATCGGGTTTATTGCAGTCGCCTGAAAAATATAGCTTTCCAGGGCCGGCGGCGGATGTTAGCCCGTGCAAAGATAACGTATCGCGCCCCAACAAACGGCGTCAGCAATGCTGTCTGATTTTGCTAATTTGTCGTGCCATGGTTGATGCGAATGTGAAAGGCCGTTGTGTGGAACTCGCCGGTTCCAGCCTGTACTACCAACGTTATGGCTCGGGGCCGGTGGTATGGCTGCTGTTTCATGGCTTTGGCCAGGACCATCGGCGTTTTGAGAAATTTGCCGAACTGCTCGGCGACGGAACCAGTTGCTACGCCTTCGACTTGTTTCATCATGGCAGAAGTGCATGGACACCCGGGCACAAACCCATCACGCCGGAAGTGTGGGACCAGTTCATCAGAAAATTCCTTGAACAGGAGAACGTGACCAGGTTTGGTGTGGTCGGTTACAGTATCGGCGCGCGCTTTGCCATCGCCACTACCGAATTGCACGCCAACATGGTGGACAGGGTGGTGCTGATTGCTCCCGACGGCATCTCTGAAAACGCGTGGTACAGGGTGGCCACCAAGTCTGCACCTGGCCGGGCACTCTTCCGCCTTACAGTAACACAGCCTGGTATTTTCGTGATGCTGGCTATGCTCGCACGAAGTGTTGGCGTCATCAGCGGCGGACTTATGGCTTTTGCCAGGAAGCAGATGCAGTCGCCTGAACAACGAGCGCGGGTATATAAAAGCTGGGTCTCGTTCAGAAAACTTAGCGCCGGGCCGGGTTTGTTCAACACCATGGCGCGCTTTGTATTCCTTTGGTCACCTTCGTCGGCCGGCGCGACCCGTGATCACCAAAGACCATGTTGGCATACTCGCGAAGAAGTGCGACACCGCCACGGTTGTAGCGCTTGATGCGGGCCACAGCCAGTTGATAGAAGCAGCCGGCCGTTACCTGCGCTCAAGCACGCATCCGACGCAAAAGAAATCGTGAATATCCAGCAATACGGCAACGCTTGAATAGCCATGCACAGTTGTTCAACCAGAGGCATGAAACAGTTGACGCGGCTATCCCGCGTGTTGTCAAAAAGTAGATAAATAACAGACGAAAAAACCTGAAAGGGTGTTACTTTTGCGCATCTTAACAATCGCCATTCTCTGATGATCTTATTTTTCCGTTCTGCCACCAACACGATTTATGCGGTTGGGACGGCGCAGCCTTTGCAAATCATTGATATCCAGAAACTCCAATGGCTGTTTGGCAACGCTGAACCAATTGGCGAACCCCGGTTGACGGGCCATTTCGTTGGCCCCCGCAAGGAGATGGTGACGCCCTGGAGCACCAACGCGGTGGAAATTACGCAGACGATGGGCATTGCCGGAATAACACGGATCGAAGAGTTTACTGACGGCGGCGCTGACAAGGCGTTCGACAAGATGCTGCAACATCGCTATGATGTGCTCGACCAGGATATCTTTACCATCTACCACGAGCCTGAATCCATTCGCGACATCGACGACATTGCCACATACAATGAGCAGGAGGGCCTGGCACTGAGCGACGAGGAGATCGCCTACCTCGAACAGGTGAGCAAGGACCTCGGGCGGAAACTCACCGACTCCGAAGTGATTCGGTTTTTCGCAGGTGAATTCGGAACACTGCCGGCACAAAATTTTCAACGGCACTTTTATTATCGATGGCGAAGAGAAACCTTTCACGCTTTTTCAACTCATCAAGAAGACATCGAAGGAAAACCCTGGTCTGCTGGTTTCAGCGTATAAAGACAACGTGGCTTTTATAAAAGGGCCGACTATTGAACAATTCGCCCCGCTCCGCCAGGATGTTGCCGACTTCTTCGCGGTTGAAGACATTGACTCGGTGATTTCGCTGAAGGCGGAGACGCACAATTTTCCCACCACGGTTGAACCGTTCAATGGCGCGGCTACCGGCTCCGGCGGAGAAATACGCGACAGGCTCGCGGGTGGCAAGGGTGCATTGCCGCTGGCTGGCACTGCGGTGTATATGACCTCATACCCACGCCTGGATGGAGGCCGGCCGTGGGAGCAACAAGTGGAGGCGCGCAAATGGCTATATCAAACGCCGGAGGAAATTCTGATCAAGGCGTCGGATGGCGCCTCCGATTTCGGCAACAAATTCGGCCAACCGCTTATATGCGGCAGTGTGCTCACGTTCGAGCACGCAGAGGCTGGAAAAACTTTTGGCTTCGACAAGGTGATCATGCTGGCAGGTGGCATCGGGTTCGGCAAGTTGAAAGACAGCCAGAAGGAACACCTTGAGGCGGGCGACCGCATTGTGCTGCTTGGCGGCGACAACTACCGCATAGGCATGGGTGGTGGTGCGGTGTCGTCGGTGGCTACCGGCGAATATGGCAATGCGATTGAATTGAACGCCATACAGCGCTCCAATCCAGAAATGCAAAAACGCGTGATGAACGCCATCCGCGCCATGGTGGAAGCCAAAGAAAATCCCATTGTCTCCATTCACGATCACGGCGCCGGCGGCCACTTAAACTGCCTCTCCGAACTCGTGGAAGAAACCGGCGGCACCATGCACCTCGACAAGCTGCCTGTCGGCGATCCTACCCTTTCTGACAAGGAGATAATAAGCAACGAGTCGCAGGAACGAATGGGGCTGGCCATCAAGAGCAAAGACCTCGAAACCTTGCAGAAAGTATCCGCGCGCGAGCGCGCGCCAATGTATGTGATAGGCGAGGCTACCGGCAACAAAAGGCTGGTGTTCGAAAAAGAGGGACAGGAAAAAAGCCCATCGATTTCAAACTCTCTCATCTCTTTGGCGCATCGCCGAAGACCATTCTTAAAGACACCACGCAGACAACACAGTACGGCGACATCGGTTATGATGCTTCGTTGATTGAAAAATACCTTATCGACGTGCTTCAACTTGAAGCAGTGGCGTGCAAGGACTGGTTAACCAACAAAGTCGACCGCTCTGTGACGGGTAAAGTGGCACATCAACAAACCTGCGGCCCCATCCAACTGCCGCTCAACAACCTGGGCATCATGGCGCTCGACTTCCTGAGCCTGACGGGTGTAGCCACCTCCATCGGGCACGCGCCCGGAGCCGCGTTGGTAGACCCGGTGGCTGGCAGCCAACTGGCCATTGCAGAGGCGCTTACCAACATTGTGTGGACGCCGCTCACCCATGGGCTCAAAGGCGTGTCGTTGAGCGCCAACTGGATGTGGCCTGCAAAAAATGCCGGCGAGAACGCACGCTTGTACAGTGCCGTGCAAGCGGTAAGTGATTTTGCCATCGGATTAGGTATCAACATCCCTACGGGCAAGGACTCGCTTTCCATGACACAGAAGTACCCCGACGGACAGGTGGTTTATTCTCCCGGCACCGTCATCATTTCGGCGGCAGCAGCGTCGTCGAATTTCACGATGACTGTGTCGCCAAGCTTGCGGCCGGAGGCGGGCAGCAAACTTCTGTATATTGATTTTTCCAAAGACGATTTCAAACTCGGCGGCAGTTGCCTGGCACAGGTCCTCGGCGTGTTGGGAACAACGGCACCCCGTGTAAACGATGCTGGCTATTTTTCAACCGCATTCGGCGCTGTGCAGCAACTGGTACGCGACGGCCTGGTGCTGGCGGGGCATGACATATCAGAAGGAGGCCTCATCACCACATTGCTGGAGATGACTTTCCCAGAAACCAACGCAGGCCTCACGCTCAACCTGTCGTCGCTTGGCAGCGATCTCGTAAAAATATTCTTCAGTGAGAATCCAGGCGTGGTAATGCAGGTGAGCGACACAGACCGCGTGACGGCAATACTGCAGGAGCGCGGCATACCTTACCACCTGCTGGGCTACGTGAGCGAGGAACGCAAGGCTGTGATACACCACCAGGGCAAGGTGCTCAGTTTCGATATCGATGCGCTTCGCGATACCTGGTACAGGACTTCGTTTTTGCTCGACAGCAAGCAACGGCCACAGGCGCATGCGCAGCAGCGCTATGAAAACTACAAGCGGCAACCGCTTCGGTACACATTTCCGGCAAGCTTTGATGGAAGCTTCGAGGGCACCGGCATCGAAGCGAAACGTCGCAGCGCATCAGGAATCAAGGCCGCCATCATCCGCGAAAAGGGCGTAATGGTGATCGCGAAATGGCGTACGCGTTGTACCTCGCAGGCTTTGATGTGAAAGACGTGCACATGACCGACCTGGTATCGGGCCGTGAAGACCTTACCGACGTAAACATGATCGTGTTCGTGGGTGGCTTTTCCAACTCTGACGTGCTGGGATCTGCCAAGGGTTGGGCGGGTGCGTTTCTTTACAATCCCAAAGCCAAGGAGGTGCTGGATAATTTTTACAAGCGCAACGATACGCTGAGCCTGGGTGTATGCAATGGTTGCCAGTTGATGATGGAACTGGGGCTTGTGTACCCGGAGATGACGGACCATCCGAAGATGCACCACAATGGATCGGGCAAATTTGAATCGATCTTCGTAAACGTCGACGTTCCCGAGAACAACACCGTGATGCTGGCCTCGCTCGCGGGTACCCGGTTGGGCGTGTGGGTGGCCCATGGCGAAGGGCGTTTTAGTCTGCCGCAAGACAAAACCTTCAACATTATAGCCAAGTACAGCTACCCGGAATACCCCGGCACACCCAACGATTCGGACTATGTCTACCGCCGCGCTGGCCTCCGCCGATGGAAGACACGTGGCCATAATGCCTCACCTCGAAAGGTCGCTATTCCCCTGGAATTGGGGCTATTACCCACCAAATCGTCGAAATGACCAGGTATCACCGTGGCTTGAGGCTTTTGTAAATGCGCGAAAATGGGTGGCCGCCGTCTCCAAATAGATTAACAAAACAATAATTGTCGCTGTTGTACGGGGTGTGGAATTAGAGTAAATTCATTCTTAATTCAACCTCCAACCACTAGCGCTTATGAGAAAATTACTATCTGGATGCTTACTGCTTTTCGTGCTGTTGACATCGTGCCTTGGTTATAAGGAACTCCCCGTCGAATACGACTACAGTTACAAGGGTAATTTTAAGAAATACCGCACTTTTGACATCATGAAGCCAGCGGGTATCGCCGACTCGACGATGGTGAATGCTTTGATTGAAAAATCTATTGTATCGAGGATGAAGTTTTTGGGCTACCGCCAGTCTGACAACAAGCCGCACCTGATTATCGGTTTCAAGATGTTCCAGGACAGCCTGCGGTTCAACGGCTACAATCAACCCGACATAGAGGAGTGGGTTCGCAACCAGGATGAGACCCTCAATTACGATCCGAAAAAGCTGAATATGCGTACGGGTACACTGTTGATCCAGTTTTACGACCGCCGTCAAAACCGGTCTATCTGGCAAGGGTACGCCACGACCATGTACGGCTCGATCGACTTCAATAACCAGCGCCACCTGCGCAACGCGGTGATCTCCATTTTGGACAAATACCGCTTCTGGGCAGAAGGTTTTATTGAAGGCACCACAGCCGACTCGCGCGATCTCTAAAAATTGCGTCTCCCGTTTAGAATTCTGGAAAATTATAATACCTTTGCAAGCCTGAAATTGAGGTGAAAAACCCGCTTTTTCGGGAGGTATTGCCCGATGGTGTAACTGGCAACACGTCTGGTTTTGGTTCAGAAGAGTCCAGGTTCGAGCCCTGGTCGGGCAACCAAAAATCCCGGCGCTGATTATTCAGAGCCGGGATTGCTTTTGAAAACAAGCTGACTGCGTTTTACTTAATTAG
>JAAURZ010000123.1 GCA_012031955.1 Bacteroidia bacterium | reverse complement strand
CATGGTCTTCTTCGACTCGGTGATTTCGCGTGTGGCGCCAAACTGCTTCGTGAATTCGATCGGCGACACCCAGCTTCCGAGGAAATCGGCCGCCACGCTCACGATCACTTTTGCCTGGCTGAAATCGTACGACGGAATCATGGCGGTGCCGAAGCTTTCTTCGTTGGCTTTCAGCATGCCGTAGCTCGACACCTGGTCATACACCACGTGCTGCGCTGTCGGGTACTTGGCCTTGAATGTCTCCAACGCCGCTTTTGTGCTGGGGCTCAGTATGGTGTTGCTCACAATGCGGATATGTCCGCCCTTGCCTGCTATTTCGTTGAGCTTGGCGATTACCTGCTTGTCGAGATCTTCCCAGCTTATTTTTGCATTATCGTATATCGGGCCTTTCAAACGCGAGTCGTCATAGAGCGACAGCACGGATGCCTCTACTGCGCGCTGGTGCCGCCTTTGGTAACGCCTGAAAGGCTGTTGCCATCGACTTTGATGGGCCGGCCTTCGCGGGTTTTCACCACAATGCTACAGTAGTCGCCTCCATTAATATATGTAGACGCGTAGTAGTTGGCCACGCTGGGGTCTACGTCTACCGGCTTGTTCACATACGGGATCGCCTTCCTGATGGGCGCCTCGCAGGCCGCGAGGGCTACTGCCGACACGCCAAAGCCCATCATCTTCAGGAAGTCGCGCCGCGAATGGCCCAGATCCTCTTCCGGACCGGGAGCAAATTCATGCTGCGCGTTCTTCACGTAGTCGGGGCTGTTGGTTAACTCATCAAGTCCTTTCCAGTATATCTTCTTCGACTCTTTCATATGTTAACAATCAATTTTTTTTGTGGACACATGCCTGCATGCCGTAGTGCGGCATTCTGGCACGCAGGCATGGAATTCGCTCCCGATAATTATCGGGATGAGAATTGCCCCTAAATAGGGCATCGCAATTAACATTCTGCTAGGTAGTTCTTCTTTATGCTCATTTCATGTCTTAATAATTATTCTTAATCGTCAGATGGAATGGCCAAGCCACATTGCTGTCGCTGCTTTGCTGTCGGACATTTCACTTTTATATGCATCGATGCAGTTGTGCGTATAGTCACTCTACATATTAATAGTGGCACTTGGCGCACTCGAGGCCGCCGATGTCTTCCACTTTCATAGGTCCTTTCTTGCCACCCTTGTCGTGGAACTCCAGCAGCTTGTCGTAATAGTCGTTGCCCTTCGAGTTCACATCCGTTTTGCGGTGGCAATCAACGCACCATCCATGGTGAGCAGGGCGTGCTGACGCACCACGTCCATCTCTTGGATAGGGCCATGGCAGGTCTGGCATTCAATGCCGCCCACCACTACGTGCTGTGAGTGGTTGAAGTATGCGAGGTCGGGAAGGTTGTGGATACGAATCCACTCGATGGGCTTGTTCTCTTCCCAGGCCTTTACCAGCTTGGCTATCTCTCCTTCTCCTGTCGTAGTGCCCGTCTTGATCTGGTTGTGACAGTTCATACATATATTAGGAGAAGGGATGTTGGCATTCTTGCCTTTGATAACGCCCGTGTGGCAATATTTACAGTCGATCTCGTACTGGCCGGCATGTATCTTGTGTGAAAATGCGATGGGCTGCTTGGGCGCATACCCTTGCTGCACGCCGATGGCGAACAGTCCGTTGATGACGGCCTTGAATGCAAGCGCCGCCACGATGAAGGTGACAGCGAAAATGAATCCCGGGCTGCGTACAAACGACGAGCCGGTGATGGGTGAGTGTACCACTTCTTTGTCTTCTTCGGAAAGGTCCTTCTGATCGAGGAAGCGTTTCACCGCCGAGATGAGAAAGCCGAGGATGACTACTAATAGTATAAGAATAACCACCATCCGATGAGGATGATGTTGAGATACTCGGAAGGAACGCCTTGCTCGCCTGCGGGTTGACCGGATGTGGGTGTAGGCTTGGCTTCTACCGGAGGATTGTCTGTCTGATTCTTGATGTATGCCAGCACATTCATGATGTCCTCATCTTTTAATGAGGAGAAGGCTGTCATCTGTGTTTTGTTGTACTCGTTGTAGAGGTTGTTTGCGTAGTCGTCGCCGCTGGCGATTACAGCCTGCGAGTTGCGAACGAAAGATTTGATCCAGTCTATTGATGGTACACGATCGTATACGCTGGCCAGTGCAGGCCCTATCAGTTTCTGTGTACACGGTGGCAGGTTTTGCAGTTGGCGTCGAAGATGGCTTGCCCGGCGCTGATGTTCGCGGCATCGGTCGGGATATCTTGTGCAAGTAAAGAGGTGGATACAAAAAGTAAGATGAGAGAGAGGAACCGGGCCGCGGGATGGTAGAGCTTTATCATGTTAGGTTCTTGGTGTCCGTTTTACGACAAGTGGCACAAATCTACTATGGGAACTCATTTTTCAAATTAATTTGAATGTGCGGCGCACTTTTTAACACGATTTTCTTACATCGTTCACACCCTCTCCGCTGTTGGGTTTCAACTCCCCGAGACCAGTAGATTTTTAATTTAGAATCAATTTAAATTGTTTTATGAATCCGCTTTTTCATAGCGCCGAAGCTGGTTTTTGTCACGTACCTGTCATGCCCTTAGCGCCGCGCTGTTACGCGCTCGCCGAAATCGCTTGCATCACGTCCACGCGTGCTTCTTCGCCATGGCGGCTGACCAACCTTCTTCTATTCCCAGCCCGAACAAAGCGAAGTCGTACTTCACCGGATCGTCGGCGTCGAATGCGCGAAGCGCTGCTGTCAACTCAAGTACTGTTTGCCAGTCTGTTTGCTTGCGTGTGATCAAGTTCAGACTTCTTGCTACACGGTCTACATGCAAATCGCACGGGCACACCAGTTGGGCAGGCGTGATGGTGCGCCACAGCCCGAAGTCTACACCCTGTTTGTCGCGTCGCACCATCCAGCGCAGGTACATGGCCAGCCGCTTGCATGTAGACTTGCGCTGCGGCGTGGCAATATGTTTGCGCGTGCGCGCCGGCGCGTCTGGCAGACTGAAGAACAGTTCGTGAAACTGGATGAGACCCGTCTCGACTGTTTCCGCAGCGGGTGGCACCAGGAAGGCCGCCTCCAGGCTTTGATGCTGGCGGTAGTACCAACGCAGGAAGTGGATAAAGTAAAGTGTGTCGGTGGTGTTGAATGTGCGGTGCTTGAAATCGAGCAGGCGGCGCAAGTCGGTTTCGTTATGATGGATCATGAAATCGTGCGGCGCGTGGTCCATGCGCTCGAGCAGCTCGCTGCACTTGCGATGATGGTAACGCGCTGCCCCCACGCGAACACCGCCGCGAAGAGCGCCGCGATCTCGATGTCTTGCGGCTTGCTGTAGCGATGTGGAATAGACACCGGGTCGTTGTCGATAAAGCCGGGGCGGTTGTATTGCTTCACCTTTTGATCGAGCAGCAGTTTTACTTGCTCGCGTGTCGGTCGCTTGGCCACGCAGGTCAGCGTTTAACAATTTGTACAACCACCGACTTGGAGATGGGCGTGCCGCTGCCGCGCGCTACGTGCTGTCGCGGCACCAGGCTGTTCGCTTCGGGAAAGTAGGTGGCCACATTGTGCGCGGGTATGTTGTACGGCACCACAACAAACTCGCGCGCCCACCGCGGCTCGTCGTCATAGAGGCTGCGCAGGTCTACCGCGTCGCCCTTCTTCAGGTTGGCTCGTTTCATATCGGCCTTGTTCATAAACACCACGCGCCGGCCGTTGTGTATGCCGCGGTAGCGGTCGTGTAGTCCATATATGGTAGTGTTGTATTGGTCGTGGCTGCGTATGGTCATCATCAGGTAGTCGTGTTTGCCGAGCTTGTGGTCGGCAAGCCGGTTGATGGTGAATAACGCTTTCGCGGAATCAGTTTTGAAATGCTTGGTACGCGCCCCGTTGGGCAGATAGAATCCTCCGGGTTTGCGTACACGATGGTTGTAGTTTTCAAACCCCGGAATTGTCTTTTCAATCAGTTCGCGTATGCGGTCGTAGTCTGCCGCCAGCTCATCCCAGTTCAACAGCGTATTCTTCAATGTTGCTTTCGCCATGCCCGCCACGATGGCCGGCTCGCTCAGCAGGTGCGGCGATGCCGGCTCCTGCCCTCCTTTGGATGCGTGCACCACGCCGGTGGAGTTTTCTACCGTTACAAACTGTTCGCCGTCGCGTTGCATATCGCATTCGGTGCGGCCAAGGCACGGCAATATTAAGGCGCGACTGCCATGCGCCAGATGGCTGCGGTTGAGTTTGGTGGAAACATGCACGGTGAGTGAACAGGCACGCAATGCGTTTTCAGTAAAGAATGTGTCGGGTGTGGCGGAGAGAAAGTTGCCGCCCATGCCGATGAACACCTTTGCATTGCCGGCCGCCATGGCTTCGATACTCTTGACGGTATCATATCCATGTTGGCGCGGCGGCGTAAAGCCGAAGTTGCTTTCGAGCTTGTCGAGGAACGCGGCCGACGGCTGTTCATATATGCCCATGGTGCGGTCGCCCTGCACGTTGGAGTGGCCGCGCACGGGGCACGTGCCTGCGCCGGGCTTGCCGATGCTGCCTTTGAGCAGCAGCAGGTTCACCACTTCGCGTATGTTGTCGACGGCATTCTTGTGTTGCGTGAGGCCCATGGCCCAGCAGGCGATAATGCGCTTGTGGCGCGCGAGCAAGTCGGCGGCCTCCGACACTTTGTCGGGGTCTACGCCCGATTGCTGAATGAGGTCGGCGACTTTATGGCGTGAAAGGTCCGCGAGCAGTGTATCGTAGCCTTGTGTATGCTGTTGTATGAAGTCGTGGTCGAACACGGTACCGGGGTGTTCCTGTTCTGCTTCTACCAATAGTTTGAGCATTGCTTTGAGCAGCGCCACATCTTCGTTCACTTTCACCTGCAGCCACACATCGGTGATGCGCGTGGCAGGCCGCACAAAGTCGAGCGGGTGCTGCGGATGGCGAAACGCAATGAGCCCCGCTTCGGGCAACGGGTTGATGGTGACGATACGGGCGCCCCTGCGCTTGGCTTGCTGCAACGCGGTAAGCATGCGCGGGTGGTTGGTGCCGGGGTTCTGCCCTATTATCAAGATGACTTCGGCTTTGTTGAAATCGTCGAGGGTAACGCTGCCTTTGCCGATGCCCACGGTTTCCGTAAGCGCCACGCCGCTGGACTCGTGGCACATGTTGGAGCAGTCGGGCAGGTTGTTGGTGCCGTACATGCGCACAAACAACTGGTAGAGAAATGCGGCTTCGTTGCTGGTGCGGCCTGATGTATAAAAGATCGCTTCGTCGGGCGACGGCAACGCGTTCAGTTCGTCACTTATTATTTTGAATGCGTCGTCCCACGACACGGGCTCGTAATGGTCGCTTCCTTCTTTCAACAACATCGGCTCCGTGATGCGGCCGCTTTTGCCGATGGTGTAGTCGTCCCACATGCGCATCGTTTGTATACTATGCCGCGCGAAGAAGGCGCGGTCGCAGCGCGCCGTGGTGGCTTCTTCCGCCACCGCCTTGGCGCCGTTCTCACAAAACTCCACCACAGACCGGTGGTGGTCGGGGTCGGGCCATGCACAACCCGGACAATCAAAGCCGTCGAACTGGTTGATGTGCAGCATCGCCTTCGTGCCCTGCACGATGCCTGCTTCTTCAAACACGTGCTCCGCCGCATGCACAACGGCAGGAATGCCGCCCGCCTGCTTCTTCGGTTTGGTGATACGGAGCTTTTTCATGACTGCCTGGGCAAGCGATAAATTTCACACTTTCATTGCTTTGTTCATACAATTCAATCTACTTTCCCTTACTGATTTCATTGGTATGAAAAAATTCCTCAAGTACACCGGCATCTTGTTGTTGGTCATCGTCCTCACGGCGGGCACATACGGCGTGGTCACTTTTCCTCCCATCATTGCGGGCATGGGTGCCAAGGTGTTATGCTCCTGCGTGTATGGCACAGGGCGTTCGGTGGAAAGTGTACAACAACAGGAGCTAAAGCTGGTACCGGTAACATGGGGCAGCTTTGAACTGCATCCGGAAGACTCTTCCGCCACGGGTCATTTCCTCTGGCGCACAAGCAAGGCGATCTATCGCAAAGGGCTGGGCTGCACGCTGCTGGCACAGCGTTCGGAAGAACAGTTGCGCGCGCAAGCCATCGCGTTGCCGGTGAAGCCGCATGTGAACGCCGATACGATACCGTGGCCTTCCGGCGACCTGGTGAAAGATACGCTACCGGCAGGCGTAAACTACGAGGCGATACGTACCACCGTGCGCAACGGCTTCACCGAACCGTCGCCCGAGTCGGCGCTGAACACGCACGCGGTGGTGGTGTTATACAAAGGCCACATCATCGCTGAAGAATATGCAGCGGGTTTCGACCGCCATTCGCCGATGATGGGCTGGTCTATGACCAAGAGCATCATGAATGCGCTGGTGGGTTTGCTTGTGAAAGACGGCAAACTAAATGTAGATGCGCCCGCACTCGTGGCTGAATGGAATGACGATCGCAAAAACATTACGCTCAACGACCTGCTGCATGCCAGCAGCGGACTGGCATGGTCGGAGTCGTATTTCACGCCCGGCGATTTTCACAATATGTTCACCCACAGCGACGACAAGGGAGGTTATGCTGCGGCCAAGCCGCTGGAGGCGCCACCCAATACATTGTTCGAATATTCCAGCGGCACGTCTAATCTCATTTCAAAGATCATCAGGCAAACGGTAGGCGACTCGGCCTACTACAAGTTTCCGTACGAACGGCTCTTTAATAAGATAGGCATGCGCGACGTGTTCATAGAGCCGGACGCGTCGGGCACATTCGTGGGCTCGTCGTATGGTTATGCGTCGGCGCGCGACTGGGCGCGCTTCGGACTTCTGTATCTCAATGACGGTGTGTGGAACGGCGAGCGCATATTGCCCGAAGGATGGGTGAAGTACACGACCACACCCGCGCCGGCGGCACCTCTGGGTGAATATGGCGC
>JAAURZ010000122.1 GCA_012031955.1 Bacteroidia bacterium | reverse complement strand
CCCTCCTGAAACAGGCGTGATGACTAGCGCGAAGAATTACAATCGACTCATTTTTATTCTGGGGGCTGCTTACCACCATCGGGCCGTTGTCTATCGACATGTACCTGCCCGCATTCCCTGCCATCGCCGACGGGCTTAGTACATCGGTGTCGCAGGTTATGCTTTCACTTTCAAGTTTCTTCATCGGCATCTCGGCGGGACAGTTGGTGTACGGCCCGTTGCTGGAGCGCTACGGGCGGAAGAAACCCCTGTACGCCGGACTGTGTATCTATGTGCTGGCTTCGGCAGGCTGTGCTCTTGTAAGTTCCATCGAGTGGCTTATTGCTTTCAGGTTTCTGCAGGCGCTGGGAAGTTGCGCCGGCATGGTAGCCTCGCGCGCCATGGTGCGCGACTTATTCGCAGTAAGCGACAACGCCCGCGTTTTTCATCGCTGATGCTCGTGGTGGCCGTTTCTCCGATCATTGCCCCCACGCTCGGTGGTTACATCACGTCGGTGTTGGGGTGGCGTTTTGTGTTCGGCACACTTACGGTCATTGGTGCAGGCATTTTGGCGGCTGTTATTTTTATGCTGCCTGAAAGCAGGAAGCCGGATCCAACACATTCGCTAAAGGTTGGTAGCATCGTGAAGAATTTTGCCGAGATTATTCGGCACCCACAATTTGCCACGTATGCATTCACCGGAGCAGTTGCCTATTCAGGATTGTACGCATACCTGAGTGGTTCGCCCTATGTGTTCATGGAGTTGTTCCGGCTGAATGAAAAGCAATATGGCTGGGTGTTTGCGTTGATCGCCGCCGGCATTATCGGCGCGAGCCAGGTGAATCGCTTTGTAGTGCGACAACTTCAAAGCGAACAGATCATCAAGTATGCATTGTGGTTTCAGTGCGTCACGGGCGTCACCCTGTTTGCGCTGACCTTCGCAGGTGTTAGCGGCGTTGTGCTCACTGTTGTACTGGTGTTCCTGTACCTGTGTTGCCAGGGCTTCACGTTTCCTAATGCGTCGGCGCTTTGCCTCGCGCCGTTTGCCAACCGCGCCGGCAGCGCGTCGGCATTGATGGGCGCCGTGCAAATGGGCGTAGGAGCAGCCGCCTCGGCGCTTGTCAGTCTGATACAAAACCATTCTGCATTGCCGATGGCTGGCGTTATGGCGGGTTGTTCGCTGGTAGCGTCAGTGATTTACTTCTTCGGCAACCGTGCCATCGTGCGGCGTGCCACGGCGGGAGCGGTCGATGAGGAGGATATTAATATGGTGAGCGAGATGTAGATGCGCTTTCGCCAAAGAAATGCAGGGCCACTACAGCCCCGCATTTTCATGTCGGATGTGCATCTTCTTATCGTATCTCTGCCGCGGGGCGGGCAGGCACTTCATTTGGTCTGGCTGACAGCCTTTGAAGCGCCTCCCGGATGGCGCGCTCCAACTGCGGGTCTATTCCTCTGGCCAGTTGTGCCTGATCGTCGATCACCTCAATGTCCGGGTCTACGCCGTGTCCTTCCTTAAACCAAGTGCCGTCAGGATTATACATACGGAAAGTTGGCACGGTAACGAACCCTCCGTCGATGAGCGATGGCGCGCCCGATATGCCAATCAGGCCACCCCACGTGCGCGTGCCGATGAGTGGTCCGAGGCCAGCCTTGCGGAAGTAATCGGGGAAAGCATCTCCGCCGGAACCGCTCCATCCGTTTATGAGCATCACCTTCGGACCGAAATTGCCGACCGGTGGCCATTGCCACGTTTGTCCATCGCGCACCGCCCAAAAGGCGAGTGGTTTGCGGTCGAGCAGTTCTATGAACCGATCAGGTATTTGTCCACCGTTGTTGAATCGCTCGTCAATAATGAGGCCTCGCTTCTGATACTGCGCATAGAACATCCGCACAAGTTCATACTGTCCGTCGCCCACACCGGTGCTAGGCACATAGATGTAACCAATCTTTCCCTGTGTAGCTTCGTCAACCCGCTTGCGATTGCCTTCAATCCATTCGAGGTTGCGCAGCCGTGTTTCGTCGCGCATCGGTTCAACCAGTACTTTCCATGATCCGGCCATTGAAGGCGCCGCATTCACAGTAAGTTCAATCGAGCCGCTCGCGAGGCCTTCAAACGAAGCCCATGGATCTTTGGTCACGTCCATTGCCACGCCGTTCACTGCGAGAATGTAGTTTCCCTCTTTTATCTTGAGGCCCGGCGCGCTCACAGCCGCGCGCGCCTCAGTGTCCCAAGGCGCTCCCTTTACGATGTGTTTCACATAGTAGGCGTTGTTCATCAACCCCCAGTCTATTCCGAGGTAGCCGACGGCACGCTGCGGCGGCGCCTCGGTGTCGCCGCCACCACGATAGGTATGCGACGCACTGATTTCCGCGATCAGTTCACCAATCACAAAGTCCACATCCCAACGGGTGATGGCGTCTTCCAGCAAGTCGCCGTATTGTTTTCGCAGCGCGTTCCAGTCGAGGCCGTGCATTGCCGCATCGTAGAAGTAGTCACGCTCAAACCGCCATGCATCCGTGTAAAGCTGGCGTCCATTCTTCTTTTGGATTCAGCATCATGGGAAGATTGCTGGTGGGCATTCGCTTGTCGAGTTTCTGATCCGGTGCTATGTCCACGATGGCAAATGTGTTGTCCGCCGCAATCATGATCTTCTTTCCATCCGCCGACACCTCGAATCCAAGCGCGCCAGATACAATCGTTTTTTCCTCGCGTTTGTCCAGATCGAAGTATACGATCTGACTTTCACGTTGCCCTGAACCTGCGTTGGGAAAGTGATGGTAGATGACTTTGCCCTGCACGGCCACCAGGTGATTGTAGTTGCCCGCTTAGGGGGCAACATCACCACCCGTTCTTCAAATCCATTCATGTCAATGGTGGTGCCCTTCGGTTTATCCGTTTCGTCAGTGGTGGCCGACTTGCCCTTCTTTGTAGATGATTTGCTCTTGTCGGCGGTCGCTTCCTCCGACTTGAAGGAAATCATGTCGTTCTTAGGTGCAAGTGGCGAAAGTGTATCCTTTACCAGCGTGACTACGGCAATGCTGGTGGAATTGGGATACGACCACGAGTTGTCAAAGTCGCTATATACCGGAGAAAAGCTTCTGTTTGTAAGAAAGAACAAGTATTTGCCATCCGGGTCGAAGGAGGGACTGTAATCAGAATAAAATCCTGACGTGACTTGAGTGAGCTTTTCCGTGTTTATGTCATACAGTGCGATGGCATTGTTGCCGTTATCCTGGTTTAGGCCGAACGCTAGGTGCCGGCTGTCGGGCGACCACGATGCCTGGAACGACTCGAGCGCGCCCTCGTACATGTTTTTCTGTTTCGCGACAGTGAGCGTCTTGTTTTTTTCAATGTCATAAATATAAACCACCATGGCTTTGTCGATGAATGCCACGCGCTTGCTGTTTGGCGCCCAGAAAATCTGGTAACGGAAGCCCGGGCCGTAGGACGTGAGCTTGCGCTCGGCGCCACCAGTTTGCACGTTGCGCACGGTAAGCTCGTATTCGCCAGAACGGTCACTCCAGTATGCAACTGTTTTGCCGTCGGGCGACCAGGCGGGGAATCGTTCAGCCACGCCGGATGATTGCGTGAGGTTGATCACCGGGCCGTTTTCAGCGGGAACAGAAAACACCTCGCCGCGTGCGGCAATAAGTCCGCGCTTGCCGTCGTGTGATATCATGAACGCGTCGAGGTTTTTGGCAGCGTTCACCTCGCGTGGCATCAGCGTCGCTTCGTCGGTAACCACCGACACCGGCACCTCTTTGTATTGCTCAGTGCCGAGATCCATCAGGTAGAGCTTGCCGCCAGCTTCAAACACCATGTCGGACGGACCTATGCTGGGAAAATGAATGTCGAAAGTTTTGAAATCCGTCACTTGCTTGTACACCTTTGAGCTAATGTCATAACTCCAGATGTTGAATCGTTTTTCGGTGCCGGCGTCGCTCAAATAATAGATTTTGCTGTTGTGCCACATTGGCAACTCATCGTTGGCGTCCGTTTTTGAAATCATTTCGGCCGTGTTGTTTTGCAGGTCAAACACCCACATGTCCGGGGCCATGCCGCCGCGATAGCGCTTCCAGGTTCTGAACACCCGGCTGCGCGTGGTGTAGGCTACCTTCGCGCCGTCGGCGGAGAGGGTTGCAAACTCTCCGTACGGGATCGGTAGTTTCTCGGGGAGCCCGCCCGCTGCCGACACTTTAAAGAACTGGCTGAAGCGTTGTTTCCCGCTTTCGCGGGAAGTAGCCAACAACAAGTTTTGTCCATCAGGATACCAGTCGACGATGCGGTCTGTCATGCCGTGGTAGGTGATGCGTTTCGGAACGCCGCCCAGGGAAGGCATCGCGTATACATCCACATTGCCAAAATAGTTGCCGCTAAACGCGATCATGGAGCCGTCTGGGGAGAACTTCGGAAAAGCTTCCTGGCCGTCGGCAGTGGTAAGTTTGTGGGCTACACCTCCCGCTTTGGCTACGATCCAGATGTCTCCAGCGTAGGAGAACGTGATGTGGGTGGCGGATACGTCGGGGAATTGGAACAACCTCGCGTTAACCTGCGCATACGCGGCGCCAGCCAGCGAAAGGAAGACAAGCAAATTGAGTATGATTTTTTTCATGAGGGTTGTATTTAGTGGCAATCCTTAAATGTAAAAAAAATAAAGACGGAAGTGGAGTGTGACGTCAGGGCTATTTCTAAAGGCGCGCGATTGTACGATGGAGGCATATCCGGAGGTGATCAACCGAAGCAGTTGCAACTGTTTCAAAGATTGGTTTCATTCGGCCAATGAACCGGCTATTGACCATTCTACTCGCCGTGCTCGCCACCGGTATCTGCCAGGCACAACAGGCCGACAGCCTGATCACGCTCCTTAATCGCAGCGCCGACAAGGCCGAACAGGCGCGGCTTTCGCTGGCCATCTCCGACAAACTGTCGCGCGTCAACCCGCAGGCTGCACTTGAATACGCGGTACGGTCCATCGAGCTCGCGCAGGAACTCGGCCTCGATTCGCTCATGAACTGGGCACGCATGAGCCAGGCCACTACCTACATGCAACTGGGTAACTACCCGCAATCCCTTCAGATATATCACCAGGTAGCGCGAACGGCCGAACGCGATGCCGATTCTGCGTTGCTCAGCGTGGTGTATGGCAACCAGGGCAGCATTTACTACTACCAGCGAGATCTGGATGAGGCCTTGTTCAACTACCTGAAATCCCTCGGCATGATGGGGCGGTCCGACCGAACACGTTCCGACCGCGAGCAATTGCGCAGGGCCAACCTCTACAACAACATCGGCATCATTTACGACGAAACCGAAAAATTCGACAGCGCGGGCAGCTACTACAACGAGGCCCTGAGGCTTGCCGAAAGACTCGACTATGCGCACGAGGCCAGGGCAAACATCCTGAATAATATCGGAACATTGAATGTCGATCAGGGTAACTTCGACGAAGCCTATTCCTACTATGTTCAGGCGATGGAGCTTCGCAGAGCCAACAACAACCATTTCGGGTTGGCCCGGTCTTACAATAACCTGGGAGAATATTTTGTGCGCCACAAGTTCGACGCCGTTAAGGCCGAGAAATATCTGCAAGACGCTGTGGCCCTTAGCGAAGAGATAGGATCGTTGCAAACGCTGAACTCTGCCTCACAACTTCTGTATGAACTATACGCTACCGTGGGAAACTACGAGAAAGCATTGCACGCGCTGGAACAGAAAATGAACACATCCGATAGCTTGTTCAACGAGGAGAACACGCGCAAGATCACGCAGCTTGAAATGCAGTTCGAATTCGATAAGAAGCAGCGCGAGGCAGAACTCCTTCAGAAGCAGCGAGAACTTTATTTTCTGCTCGGTGTCACGCTGCTGGGCTTGCTGCTGCTGGGCGTCACCATATTGTGGTTGCTTCAGAAAAACAAGACGCGCAAGGCGCAAATCAAGGAGGTCAACCTCAAGATCGACAAGATCAAGCTGCAAAACGACCTCGCGATCAAAGACAAGGAGCTTGCCACCAACATCATGTACCTGCTGAATAAGAATGAGCTGATAAACAGTATTTCAGAAAAACTGCTGGAGATCAAACAAAACCCGTCGCCGACTCGCCAGCCTCTATTCAAAAAGTGGTGCTCGACATCCAATCCAATTTACAACCCGAGTTGTGGCAGGAATTCGAGTTTCGCTTCCAGCAAGTGCATGAAGACTTTTACCGGACGCTCAACGAAAAATTCCCCGAACTCACACCCAGTGAGCGGAGGCTGTGTGCTTTCCTGAAGCTGAACATGACCACCAAGGAGATTTCGGCGCTCACCCATCAAAACGCCAAGTCGATAGACGTGGCCCGCACCAGGTTGCGAAAGAAGCTCAACCTGACTGGCACCGATCAGAACCTCGTTACTTTTCTCGAACAACTTGGCGTGCGACCCCCAACCCGGTTTGTAGGGTAACACCATAGCTATGTAGCAATAGGGTCCTCTCATGTCGTAGTCGTGTTTTGACCTCAACCGCCTTTTCGGTGATGTTTCGCACCGCTGTAGTGAATTTACTAGCTGCCCAAACCGACGTTGTAGTGATTTTGTAGTAGTCCCTTTTGCCGGGCATCCGCCGGCAGTTCCCCAATTTGCTCCTCAACAACCGGCAACCCTTGAGCAAACGCAATTCCCAGCCACCCGCTAAGGCGGCAGACGAAATCATCCAGGATCTTATCCTCCGGCGGAAGCAACAACAGGAGGCCCTGATCAAAATCAAAGCTTCCATGGAAAAGAAGCACTCCGCCGACGGCGAAGCGACAGGCAAGGCGCACTCAACAGAAAAAAGAAAATCGAAATCATAAACCTAAACTCTATGCATCAAACTCTACACAAGAAAATGTGTACCATCGTGTTGGGAGCCGTCTTCCTCCTGGCGGCTTCGGCAGGATGGGCGCAGCAATTCAAAGACGGTATACGACAAGGCATGG
>JAAURZ010000121.1 GCA_012031955.1 Bacteroidia bacterium | reverse complement strand
ACTGTAAGCTGGAAGTCGAGGTTGAACAGTAAAGTGGCAAGCATTTGCACCGACACCTGATCGTAGCACATGGCTGGTAGCTTGACGACGAGTCGCTTTGCACCGGCCTCGTTGAGGTCTTGAAGCACGAACCGGAGAAATTGCATCTGCTGCTCCACCGGTATGCGGGCAGAGCACTGCGCTGCGCCAAAGGTGCTTCGGTACGGGCTGAGCGCCTCGTCACCATTCACATGTACCGGAAAGGTTGCATGAATACATTGGTCTTCCTCGTCGATGGCATAGTAAGCGTGCCAGCCATGCGCTGCCTGCAACTGCAGGAATGCGGGAATATGAAACAGCCATTGCTCGAATGCGAACGAAGCCCCGCCAGGAAAAGCGCCTTTGCGAAAAACCAGGTTGCTCAACTAGTAGGGAATTCCGATGCGTTTGTAGATAAAATGCATGAGCCACGCAGGGCCGATTAGCAGAAACTGTACGTCTTTGAAGAACGAGGGTTTCTTGCCTTCAATCTTATGGCCGTAAAACTGACCTATCCACGCCACCACGAAAATAACAATGGAAAGTTGCCACAACGGCAATCCGGTAAGCAACGGCAATTTGCCGGCCACAAAAAGACAGAGTGCTCCAAACAACATCATGCCGATGGCGAGCCATATTGAAAGGGAGACGTAGTACACTGTTATGAGTACAAGCACGATGGTTGCCCAATTTGCATACGGGTTGCCTTCTCCCAAAAATTGCTGCACTATGGAAGACGGAATCGATGCTATGAGCCCCACAACGCTGAAGAAGATCAGCGGAACACAAATCCAATGAATTGTTTTGTTGGTGTGGTTCTGATGGCTCTCACCATACTCGGCAAGCAACTGATCGATTCTTCGCATAGCACCCGGGGTTTATTGTGAACGGTTCCTAAAATTACAGTTAAGTTGACGTGATTTCAAGCCTTGGTTTTCACCTTTGTCCAGTCCTTGATCTGCCAGTGCACATGACCGGTAGTGAGGTGGTTCCCGTGTGCGTCGTGAATCTGCACGGGGCAAATCACCACCACGGCGTCTTGTCGTTGCAGCGGTTCAAAAACATGCTGTCGAAGCCAGTCGGGCGATATAGTAAATGAGGCCGTGGCGTCCATCTTCCCCTGGAATGATAATCCATTTCCAGCCGTTTCATGATGAGGCGGTATTGGGCCGGATTGAGGTTGCTGATCAGCAGGAAGCCCGTTGTGAATTCGGATACGGTTGCCAGTGCGCACGCATGCAGGCCCCTGATGTGGTTGAAGTTGCGGCGCGCATACGGAATCCGCACTTTCAAAAAATTTTCGCCGATCTCCAATATGCGAAAGCGATGCGGCTTGTTGAACGGTATCATGCGGTCCAGCGACCAATTCAGGAGTTTGCGATACCAGGCGGAAGTGCGCGCCTTTTGAACTAATACCTGCGGATTCATAGCCGTTGCAATTTACATTCAATTTACTACAAATTAGATATTGACAAGCCACCCATTGAGGGCTGTATCTCCATGTTTGTTTCGAAATAAAATATTTACTTGCATCACAAGAACAGAACGCGCATCGACGCAGTGTCGGCAGAGCACTGTCATTCAAAAAAGTTATTGATGAAAAAAATATTATTGTATTGGGCGCCGGGCTGGTGGGGAAGGCCATTGCCCTAGACCTTGCCAACGACTTCAATGTTACCGCTGCCGATATCAGCGAAACGGCCCTCGAAGGACTTGCAGCGAGCGGCATCAAAACGATTATGGCGGACCTTAGCCAGGCCGATAAACTCGCCACCCTCATTCAACCCTTTGATCTTGTGGTGGGCGCGGTACCAGGTTTTATGGGGTTCAAAACTGTGGAAACGGTGATCAAGGCCGCGAAGAACATGGTGGACATTTCTTTTTTCCCGGAAGATCCTTTCCGACTTGATGCACTTGCGAAAGAACATAAAGTAACAGTAGTGACGGATTGCGGCGTAGCACCCGGTATGGGAAATGTGATATTGGGCTACCATCACGAGCGGATGAAGATCACTCACTACGAATGCCTTGTGGGCGGCTTGCCCGTGGTGCGCGAGTGGCCGTTTGAATATAAGGCCGTGTTTTCGCCCATCGATGTAATTGAAGAGTACATACGGCCGGCGCGATATGTGCAGAATAGCGCGCTCGTTGTGAAAGAAGCGTTGTCCGATCCGGAGCTGGTGCACTTTGAGGGTGTGGGAACGCTGGAGTCGTGGAACTCGGACGGCTTGCGGTCGTTGATTACCACCATGCCCGACATACCCAACATGATCGAGAAGACCTTGCGGTATCCGGGGTGCATTGAGTACTTGCGCGTGCTGCGCGACGCCGGGTTTTTTTCGTACGAACCGGTGGAAGTAAACGGAACCAGCGTGCGCCCGATAGACGTGACGGCAAGGCTTGTGTTTCCGCGGTGGAAACTGAAGCCGGGCGAGGAAGAATTTACAGTGATGCGCATACGCATTGGCGGCACCGAGCATGACAAGCCGGTTGCCTACGAGTACTCGCTGCTCGACCGCACCGACAAGGCCACAGGCACGCTGTCGATGGCGCGCACTACGGGCTACACCTGCACGGCGGCGGCTAATCTGGTGCTGGAAGGAGCCTTCGGCCGGGCTGGAATCTGCCCGCCGGAATATCTTGGTGTTGATGAAGCGCATTTCAAATTCATGCTCGCATACTTGGCGAAGCGCAATGTGCAGTACAAAATGGTGCGCAACGAAGGCGGCGGGAATTGACCGGCCGCACGGAAAAAATTATTATCTTGAAAGCTTGAAATCTGCTGACCGGCTCTGTGAGTGACAAAACCCGCTTATAATGATATCCCATAAACGAGAGGCTACCCTCCTTCACGCTATTATTCCCATCGTTGTGCTGATCGCCTCTTTAGGGCTTAACGTCTTTGTATATGGAGCCGACGCTACCGGCGGCCCCAACCAAATTGCGCTGTTGCTGTCGGCGGCCATGGCTGGCATTGTGTCGTGGCGCCTGGGGTATACCTGGGACGAGATTAATGACAGCGTAGTGAAGAGCATTAGCTCCGCCATGTCGGCCATGATCATACTGCTGGTGATCGGATCGCTGTCGGGCACATGGTTACTCAGCGGCATTGTGCCCGCCATGATCTACTACGGTCTCAAGATTCTGAATCCTGTCATATTTCTATTCGCCGCGACAATAGTTTGTTCGGTCGTGTCGCTCGCCACAGGCAGTTCGTGGTCGACCGTCGCTACTGTCGGCATTGCTTTGCTCGGCATCGGCAACGCGCTGGGAATTTCGGAAGGACTGATAGCAGGCGCCATTATCTCAGGCGCTTACTTCGGCGACAAGATGTCGCCACTGTCAGATACCACAAACCTCGCTCCCGCTATGGCGGGAACCGATTTATTCACACACGTGCGTTACATGGCGTACACTACGGTGCCGTCGCTCACGATCACACTCATCATCTTCCTGGTGCTGGGTTTTACGATTGACGTAACCCCGATGGGCAGCGGTTCGACTGAAGTGCTGGCTGCCATCGAAAACGCTTTCAACTTAAACCCATTGCTCTTTCTTGTACCGGCTTTGGTTATTTTCATGATCGTGAAGCGAGTACCCGCGACACCGGCGTTGCTGGTAGGCACCCTGCTTGGAGGAATTTTCGCCGTCATCTTTCAGCCCGATATTGTCAACCAGATCTCCAAAATTCAGGGAGACTACCTGAAGTCGTCCTTTGTGGCTGTGATGAACGCCATGGCGACGTCCATACAGATCACCACCGACAACGCCATGATCAATGAGCTGCTTACTGCGCGTGGCATGGCCGGCATGCTCAACACCATCTGGCTTATCATGTGCGCCATGATATTCGGCGGCGTAATGGAGTCGTCAGGGTTGTTAAAAGTTATTGCGGAGCGGATCATTCGGTGGGCGAAATCCACCGGGTCGCTTGTTGCGTCTACTGCTGTTACGTGTATTTTCTTTAATGTAACTGCGTCCGACCAGTACATGGCCATCGCGGTGCCCGGACGAATGTATGCAGACACCTACCGCAAGCGCGGTCTTAAACCGGAGGTGCTCAGCCGCACGCTCGAAGACTCCGGCACTGTAACATCCGTACTCGTGCCCTGGAACACGTGCGGCGCCACCCAGTCTACCGTGTTGGGTGTGGCCACGGCGGTGTATGCCCCATTCTGTTTTTTAACATCATAAGTCCCCTCATGACGGTGTTTTTTGCTTACATGAACATAAAGATCCGTAGGTTAAATGACTAAGCCGCAGAGAGCCATTGCCACCAGCATTACGCACGAAGAAGTAAACAGCTTGCCGCTGAATTCGTTTTCCGGCAAAGTCGTGCTCATAAAGGAGCCGGAAAAGCTGGCCACGGTATTTGAAGAAGTCCAGCAACATGCGGTCGCCGGCTTCGATACCGAAACTCGTCCGAGCTTCAAGCGCGGCCAGCTATATCAAGTATCACTTTTGCAGATTGCCATCCCCGACAAGGTGTACCTGATACGCCTGAACAAGACGGGTATCACCGACGAGATCGTCCGGTTTCTGCAAGTGCCTACTATGATCAAGTCCGGTGTAGGAGTTCACGACGACATACGGGCGTTGCAAAAACTCAAACGCTTTGCACCCGACGGATTTGTTGATCTTGCGGTGCTGGCAAAGAAGGCCGGACTGCAAGTAGAAAGTGTGAAGAAACTGGCGGCCCTGCTGCTGGGCTTTCGCATCTCGAAGAGTTCTCAAACATCTAACTGGGATGCCGACGTGCTCACGCAGAAGCAAATCGAGTACGCCGCCACCGACGCCTGGGTGTGCCTTGAACTGTACCGGAAACTTTCCACCATGGTGCTATCATGAACACGCCGAAAATTATCAAAGAGGAATTGTTGTCCAATAATTGGTACAAGCTTTATAAATACACCTACACGATCACCCATAGCGACGGGCAGACAGTAACACAAAGTCGTGAAGCCTACGACCGCGGCAACGGCGCCGTCATTCTTCTCTACAACATCCACCGGCGAACGGTGGTGCTTACCAGGCAATTCAGATTGCCCACGTTCGTGAATGGCAACGAGAATGGAATGCTCGTTGAGGCATGCGCCGGATTGCTCGACAATGACAACCCGGAAGATTGCATCCGCAGAGAAACGGAAGAAGAAACGGGTTACCGCATCAGGGACGTAAAGAAAATTTTTGAAGCCTACATGTCGCCGGGCTCGGTTACAGAAATACTCCACTTCTTCGTTGGCGAGTACACTGCCGACCAAAAAGTCGACGAAGGCGGCGGCGTTGACGAAGACGAAGACATTGAAGTGCTCGAACTCGCCTTCGACCAGGCGCTCAACATGATCACCTCGGGCGAAATCAAAGATGCCAAAACGATCATGCTGCTGCAGTACGCCAGGATTAATGGGCTGCTGTAGTGAGTAGTCATTCAATCCTATTGGAGCATTTATGCATGGCGGCTGAAAACGCTATTTTTTCCCTACTTTGCCAAAAAATATTCGGTAAGCATGAGTGACATTCAGGTCTTTAATAGTCGAAAAATAAGGAGTCAATGGGATGAAGAAAAAGAAATATGGTACTTCTCAATTGTAGATGTAGTTGGCGTATTAACTGACAGCCCAAATCCAAGGAAATACTGGAGTGTTCTAAAAACCAGACTAAGACAGGAAGGAAGTGAGTTGGCTACGGATTGTAGTCAACTGAAAATGCTGTCAGCGGACGGAAAATTCTACAAAACCGATGTTGCGAACACGGAACAACTGTTGAGACTCGTGCAGTCAATTCCATCACCAAAAGCAGAACCATTTAAGCTTTGGTTGGCAAGGATCGGCTACGAACGCATCGAAGAAACTGAAGACCCGGAACTGAGCTTTGACCGTGCTATGGAAACTTATCTGGCAAAGGGTATTCAAAAGAATGGATTAACCAAAGACTTAAAAGCATCGAGGTACGGAAAGAGTTGACGGATGAATGGGGAAAAAGGGGAGTGAAGGGAGGAATGGACTTCGCAGTCCTTACCGACATCATCACGAAAGCGTGGAGTGGAAAATCAGTGAAGCAATACAAAAAACACAAGGACTTAAAGAAGGAAAACCTTCGCGACCACATGACCAACCTGGAGTTGGTGTTGAACATGTTGGCGGAAGCAACCACAACAGAAATTTCGAAAGAAAAGAAGCCGAAGACGTTGGACGAAAACCAAGTGATCGCTAAACAAGGGGGAACGATTGCAGGTAACACCCGGAAACAAATTGAGGCCAAGACAGGCAAGAAAATTGTGAGTAAGCTAAAATGCTAAAAACAATATCACAGGGAAACCAAAAAAGAAGAAATTGAAATAGCACTACATGTTGCACACACAATGACCGCTTGCAACACACATGCAAAGCCAGTCAACAAGAATGATGGCCGATGGCTGAAAGTCAAAAACCGTTTACCTGGAAATGCTCACCGAAATTTCTGCCCTACTCCGAATACACACCGACTGGTAGTGCAGTTCCAGGTCGTTGAGATTAAATTGGGGATTTTCTCAGTAGCATAGTTTCGATCACTTCCTTATCGTCTACTTCTTCAAATCAAGATAGTCCTTCAATCTTCCTTCGGTATCGTACATTTTGAAATTGAGTTCGTTCTCAAACACGGTGATGAGAAAGTAGTGGTGTCCCCGGTAGGTCTTTGCGCTAAACCACGCGCGCGACGGCGCGAAGTCTTCAAGGTTGCCGCCGCCACCTCCCCCCTGCACGTAAATGACGCCGTTCTGTTTGTTCACCCGGTTGTTGCGTATGGGCAGCGTACGCTGATAGGTGTGTAAGTGGCCGAAGAACACCATGTCGACGTCATACTGTTCATACAGCGAAACAATCTTGCGCACGCGTGGGTCGCCGAGGCTGGTAGCGCCTTTCCACGAGTTGCCGTAGTCGTCTTCATCGGCGGAG
>JAAURZ010000120.1 GCA_012031955.1 Bacteroidia bacterium | reverse complement strand
AGACTCAACCCTCGTAAACTTTGGCGCCACCAACGCGCAGGGTGTATTCGAAATCAAGAACATAGCCAAGAGCGACTACCTTGTGAAGATTACCTTCGTCGGATTTCGCACCTATTCAAAAAAGATCACTGCGCCCGATGCCGGCGATGTCGACCTCGGCAAGATCGTGATGACGCCGAAAAGCGAGGAACTGGATGAAGTAGTGGTGGAGGGAGAAAAGGCGCCCGTCACCATCAAAAAAGATACGATAGAATTCAACGCCGGCTCCTTTAAGCCGAAGGTAAACGACAATGTGGAGGGCTTGCTCAAAAAGCTGCCGGGCGTGGAGGTGGATAGCGACGGCGGCATTACCGCGCAGGGTGAGCAGGTGCAGCGCGTAACAGTGGATGGCCGCGAGTTCTTTGGGCGCGACCCCAAACTTGCTACCCGCAACCTGCCTGCCGATGCGGTCGACAAGGTGCAGATCTTCGACAAGAAATCGGATCAGGCTGCCTTCTCGGGCATTGACGACGGCCAGACGGAAAAACAATCAACCTCGAACTGAAAGAAGAGAAGCGCAACGGCGCCTTTGGCAATGCCACGGGCGGCATCGGCAACGACGACAGGTTTCTGGCCAAGGCAAACATCAACAAATTCTCAAAAAACCGCCAGTTCTCCGTGCTGGCCATGGGCAACAACGTGAACGAACAAGGCTTCTCCATCGATGAGTATATGAACTTTACCGGTGGCTCGCAGGCCATGATGGGTGGTGGCGGCGTACGGCTGTCATTCAACTCCAGCAGCGTGCCCCTCAATTTCGGAAACCGTGCCAACGGCCTCATGAAGAACTACGCAGGTGGGATAAACTTCAACAACGATTTCAGTAAAAAGACGCAACTCAACTCAAGCTACTTTTACAACTACCTCGATCACAACATCAGCCAGATAACCTACCGCGAGAACCGGCGGGAGACGGGGGATTTTATTTTCAACCAGGACGCCGACCAGCACAACACCAACGGCAACCATCGCCTCAACCTCACACTCGATCATAAAATCGATTCCATCAATTCTTTGAAACTCACCACATCGTTCGGTTACAATGAAACGGATTCAGAGTCCACAACCAACGGCGAAAACATCACTGCCGGCGGCGAGGTTATCAACACCAGCGCCGTGTCCAACGTGGCTTCAGGCAACACCCTGTCGCTAAACAACAATCTCTTATTGCGACATAAGTTCAAGAAGAAAGGAAGAACCATATCGGCCAATCTTACCTTCAACCTTTCGCAAAGCGATCGCGACGGGCTCACGTTCGGCGAGTACGAATACTTTGGCGACGATCCGCGGGTGGTGACCCAGGACCAGGTGTCGACCCAGGCGATAGGCAGCTACACCTATGGTGGCAATGTGTCGTATACAGAACCGCTTGGTGGCCGCAAGTACCTGGAAGCAAGCTACAATTACAGTAAAAATCTCAATGACGTGGATCGCAAAGTGTTCGACGTGCTGAACGGCGAAGAAACCTATAATCCCGCGCTGAGCAATGTTTACAACAGCGACTACACCTACAACCGCCCGGGACTGAATTTCAGGTTGAATCGGACGAACTACAATCTGATGGTGGGCGCCGGCGTGCAATACACGAACTTGTCCGGCGACGTCCAAATTATGGGTGATATCGACCACATCGATCGTTCATTTCAGAATGTGTTGCCTGCAGTGCGATTTAACTACGACTTCAGCAACACCAAACACTTTGAGTTTGAGTACGAAACATCGGTGCGAGAACCTTCTATTCAGCAATTGAATCCCAACCTCGATCAATCCGACCTTCTCAACCTCTATCAGGGCAATCCGAACCTTCGGCCTGCCTACAACCAAAGCTGGCAACTGCGTTTCAATACCTTCAACCCCGTCAACTTCCTTGGCTTTTTCAGCAACTTCGGCGTGGAATACACCACCAACTCAATCACGAATTCGGTAACGATTGACGAAGACTTGAAGCGCACCACCACACCCGTAAATGTGGATCACAACATGAGCATGAACGGCAATGCAACCGTGTCCGTGCCTGTCAATAAGATAAAGAGCCGCTTCAGCCTGGGCGTAAACGGCCGGCGCACCAATTCAATCAACTTCGTTGACGAAGAGGAAAGCGATGTGGTGCAGCAAACCTTTGGCGGAACATTTCGCTACAATTATCGCTATAAAGAGATATTTGAACTGAACCTTGGCACCACGCTCAGCCATCAGAACACCGACTACGAATTCGATCAGCAAGATCAGACATTCTTGAATCAGACCTATCGCGCCGACGGCAACCTTACGTTCCTGAAAAAGTTTCAGTTGAACGGCGAGTTGGAATACCTGGTATATGAAAGCAAAAGCACCAACTTCCGCCAGGACATACCTTTGCTCAATATTTCAATATCAAGATTTGTGTTAAAGAACAACGCGGGCGAGTTGAAGTTTGCCGTCAACAACCTGATGGACAAAGCGCTCGGCGTGTCGCAAACAACGAGCATCAACTACCTCGAACGCAACACCACCAACTCACTCGGCCGCTATTTCATGTTGAGCTTCACTTACGCCATCAACAAGCACCTTAACCCGATGGGTGGGCGCAGAGGCGGCATGAGATTTATCAGGGGAGGATAATTATCGCCGTCAGATCAGGCACCGTTCACAGCAAAAGTTTTACCTTTGATCGTATGATAAGGGTAAGACTTTTTTTATGTCTAACTTTTCTGGCAGCATCGGCGAGAGCACAAGTGTATACACCCAAGTTTGATTTGCAGGGGCATCGGGGCGCACGTGGTCTGATGCCCGAGAACACCATTCCCGCGTTTCTGAAAGCGCTAGACTATGGCGATTACCACCATCGAGCTCGACCATAGCCGTTGACGAAAGATGGACAACTTGTGGTATCTCACGAACCGTATATGTCCGGCGAAATATGCCTGGCACCCGACGGGCTGGAAATCGACGGCAAAAAAGAAAAGACTTTTAACATTTACGAAATGACCTACGAGCAGGTGCGGCAATTCGACTGCGGCTCGAAAGTTAACGATCGTTTCCCCGCCCAGCAGAAAATGAAAGTGACCAAGCCACTGCTGCGCGACGTGATAGTAGCCGTAGAGGAGTACATTCGCAGTTACACACAATACGAAGTGGACTATAATATAGAGATCAAAAGCAGCCCCGACGGCGACAATGAATTTCATCCTACCCCCGACGTTTTTTCAGACATGGTCTACAACCTGCTGAATGAGTACCTGCCGATGGAGCGTGTGGTAATTCAGTCGTTCGATTTTCGCGTGTTGAAATACTGGAACAAGAAGTATCCGAAAGTGCGCCTGGCTGCGCTCATAGAAAACCTGAAGCCGGTCAGCACCAATCTCGCCAACCTTGGTTTCAAACCAGCCATCTACAGTCCGCATTTTAAATTGCTCACCAAACAAAAGATAGACTATCTGCACGACCGCAAAATCAGGGTCGTCCCCTGGACGGTAAATGAGCCCGACGACATGACGAAAATGAAGGAGTGGAAAGTTGACGGCCTCATCACCGACTATCCCGATCGCGCCTCCATGCTGGGTATGGGCATACGCAAACCGTCTTCCGAGAACCCGCAGATCGCGCACTAGTACCCCGCAGCCCCATTTGTCCGCGTACCGCTTTTTAGTATCATTGCGGAAATTTTATCCTTAAAGATGAAGAAATACGACGTGTATGGCATCGGCAATGCCATTGTAGATATTGTTACCGAAGTAGATCACGATTTCTTCGACAAGAACAGTGTCGAAAAAGGTGTGATGACCCTGGTAGATGAGAAGCGCCAGATGGACCTGATGAAAGCCATCGACATGAAGAAAAGCAGGATGTCGGGAGGTGGCTCTGCTGGAAATACCGTGGTAGCAGTAAATCAATTCGGAGGTAGGAGTTTTTATTCATGTCTCGTAGCGCACGACGACCTGGGTAAGTTTTTTCTTGAAGACCTCAAGCGCAATGGCGTAGACACATTGCTTACCCACGAATCCAGCCCTCCCGGGCACACAGGCCGATGCCTCGTCATGACCACACCCGACGCGCATCGCACGATGAACACCTTCCTGGGCGTGAACTCATTTCTTTCTCCCGAACACCTGAACGAAAGCGCGATCCTCGATTCCAGTTACGTGTACCTTGAAGGTTATCTCGTAGCAAGCCCCAAAGGACTCGAAGCCATCAAAGAGGCCAAGCGAATCGCGGAGAAGAACAAGATTGGCGTGGCCCTCACCTTCTCCGATCCCAGCATGGTGAAATATTTTTCCGACCAGATGCACCAAATAGTGGGTGCGAGCGTCGACCTGCTCTTTTGCAACGACGAGGAAGCGATGATCTACACCGGCACGGCCACGGTGGACGATGCGCGCGTCGGGCTGAAAAACCTGGCGAAGCACTTTGTGATAACACTGGGCGCGAACGGCGCGCTTATATTTGACGGCGACACCTTCATCGAGATAGAGCCCTACAGCGTGAGGGCCGTGGACACAAACGGCGCAGGCGACATGTTTGCCGGAGCCTTCCTGTACGGCATCACCCACAAGCACAGCTATGCCGAAGCCGGAAAACTGGCGTCACTTGCGTCGTCGAGAGTCGTATCGCAGTTCGGACCGAGGCTCACGCCCGGGCAGGCCGCGAAAGTAATGCAGGACCTGATGGCCTAAATTCGCCGGGAATGACACTTTTGCACCTGGTCGGCGCATTTTGAATCGCCGCCTCCTTGCAAATCCCACAATTACTGGGCATCTTTGCAGCCCTTAATTTTTGGGCGGAAAACTGACAGGACGATGAAACGTACATATCAACCTTCGAAAAGAAAGAGAAAGAACAAGCACGGCTTCCGTGAAAGAATGGCTTCTGCAAACGGCAGAAGGGTATTGGCATCGCGCCGCAAAAAAGGCAGAAAGAAGCTTACCGTCTCCGACGAATCTTCTTTTAAGCGCAAATAGTCCGCCCGGGTTAATCAACCCTGGTGCGACAATTCTTAATTTCAACCCATGGGTTTGTACGCTTTCGGCAAACTACAACGTCTCAGTAAAAGAAACTGGATACAGGAACTCTTCGAAAAGGGTTCCTCTTTTTATTCGTACCCCTTCAAAGTGCTGCACATACCGTTGCCCGACCAGGCCACGCCGGCCCATCAAATGCTCGTATCCGTTTCCTCCCGCAACATCAAAAAGGCCGTCACGCGCAATTTAATAAAGCGCCGCGTACGCGAAGCGTATCGCTTGCAGCAACACGCGCTCGTGCCCCCGCAAAAAATCGGCTTTGCATTGATCTACACACCCAAGGAGCCATTGGAATTCGAAGAGATAAAGAAAAAAGTAGAAAAGGTTCTACGTCGGCTCACGGCCGACAATCCGCCGCAATAGTTGCCTGGATTATGGCGAAGAATCATTGTATCTTCGCCTGAGCCGAGAGGTGCGGCGCAATGGCCGGTTGCTTGCCGCGCTAGCTGGAAGCAACGTTACCATAAAAACTCAAGACGAATCATGAAGCGACGATTAAAATGGATGGGGATCGTGGTGGCCGGCAGCGTTATGCTGGTTGCGTTTACCAGGCCCGCGGAAAAGTATTTTGAAATAGCCAAGAGCCTCGACATCTACGCCACGCTGTTTAAGGAAGTGAATGCCTACTATGTGGATGAAGTCGACCCGCAAAAGCTCGTTCGTACAAGCATCGACGGCATGCTGGAATCACTCGACCCCTACACGGATTTTATTGCCGAAGACGAATTGGAGTCGTTTCGCATAAACACCACCGGCCAGTACGGCGGCATTGGCGCATACATCGGCATCATCAACGACAGAATTGTGGTGACGCATCCGTACCTGGGCTATCCCGCCAGCGAAGCCGGACTGAAAGTGGGAGATGAGATCATCGCCGTGGACGGCAAGAGCATGGTAGGTAAAACCACATCCGATGTAAGCAACGCCCTCAAAGGCCAGCCGCACACCGATGTAGAACTGAAAATACACCGCCCCGGTAAGTCCGATCCGATCACGTTCAAAATAAAGCGCAAGCGAATCAACATCAAGAATGTAGTGTACGCCGGCATTGTCTCACCTGGCGTCGGGTACATCAAACTCGATGACTTCACGCCAGGTGCATCCCGCGAAATTGCCGATGCCCTTGAGTTGCTGAAAGACAAGGGGGCGCAAAGCCTGATACTCGACCTGCGCGACAATCCGGGCGGACTGTTGCACGAAGCTGTCAATATCGTGGGGCTCTTTCTGCCGAAAGGATCCGATGTAGTGTCTACCAAAGGGAAAGTCACCGAGTGGAATAAAAACATACGCGACCTTAAGCAACCCGCTCGATACAGACATCCCGATGGCAGTGCTTACCAGCGGCGGCAGCGCTTCGGCGTCGGAGATTGTAGCTGGCGCCCTGCAAGACTACGACAGGGGCCCGTGCTCGTGGGTCAAAAAGACGTTCGGCAAAGGCCTCGTGCAAACAACAAGACCGCTTGCCTACAACGCACAACTCAAAGTGACCACGGCCAAATACTATACACCCAGCGGCCGGTGCATACAGGCCCTCGACTATACACACCGAAAGGCCGATGGCACTGTCGAGCGCGTGGCCGATTCGCTGAAGTCGGAGTTTAAAACAAAACACGGACGCAAAGTGTATGACGGCGCCGGCCTCGACCCCGATATTCCTGTAGAAGCTGAATATCCAGGCGCCATCACCGTGACATTGCTAAACGACGGCATTCTGTTCGACTATGCGACAAAGTACTGCGCGGAAAATCAACCTCCATCCGAATGGACTAAGTTTGCTTTGAGCGAGGCTGAGTATCAAAAGTTTGTGACGTGGGCGCGGCAAAAAGAATTCAAGTATGAGACCGATCTTGAAACAGGTATGCAGGAATTAATAACGGCCGCGAAAGACGAGAAATACTACCCGGAGATCGAAAGCCAGTTAAAATC
>JAAURZ010000119.1 GCA_012031955.1 Bacteroidia bacterium | reverse complement strand
ATAACACACACCTGTCGGGGAACAGGTCTGTTTAAGGCTTGTTCCCCTTTTTAATATTTAGACTGATTGTAAATTGAGTTGTATAGCCTCCTTTGCAAACGTTCCTGGTACAAATTTGAAATACGCAATGAAACTTAAGCGTTTGCTGTATTGTTCGGGAATGGTTCAGTAAATGGAGTATGCATAAAATTTCGCTCGCCGCTGTCGGCATCTGCCTGTTTACCCTGGCAGGCTTTTCACAGACACCCATCGACTCGTCAAAGTACGGCAATAGAAAGCTGAAGCTGGAAGAGATCAATTTTGTGTCGAGTTACTATCACCAAGACGGCGATAATTCGGCGGTGACGGGCGGCATCGGCACCGAGAGACTCACAGATTTTGCCACCACCATCGACGTGCGCCTGTCGAAGTATGACCGAAAGGGACGGAAGCGTACCGTGATAGGCGAAGTGGGACTAGATGTGTACACCTCTGCGTCGTCCGATAAGATTGATCCTGCCACAGTTTCATCCGCTTCTTCCGGCGACCAGCGCATCTACCCGTCACTCGGGTATAGCATCACCAACGAAAAAACCGGTTCCACCGTAAGCATCGCGGGCTCAATCTCCACCGAGTACGACTACTTCTCCAAGGGGCTCAACATAGGATGGTCTAAATTGTCGAAGAACAAAAACCGCGAGTTCAGCGTGAAGGGCCAGGTCTTTCTCGACACATGGACGGTAATACTGCCGATCGAACTGCGCGGCAGCGCTGGCCCGCGCGGCTCCAAACCAAGAAACTCTTACAACGCGTCTTTCACAATCAGCCAGGTGATTACGCGGCGGCTTCAGCTATTGTTGCTGGCCGACGTCGCCTACCAGGAAGGTCAGCTTGCCACACTTTATCATCGCACGTATTTCACAGATGGATCGCATAAGTTTGAAAATCTCCCCGACCAACGATGGAAGCTGCCGGTAGGTGTTCGACTCAACTATTTCCTCGGCGACGAATTTATCCTGCGCACCTACTATCGTTACTACGCCGACACATGGGGATTGCAAAGTCATACCGCCGAACTGGAAGCCGCGATGAAGGTGACGCCTTTCTTTTCCGTCAGCCCTTTCTATCGATACTATACGCAACAGGGCGTAGACTATTTCAAGCCATACGAAGGTCACGCGCTTTCCGAAACTTACTACACCAGCGACTACGACTTGTCTGCGCTCTCCAGCCACCTGGCTGGCATCGGCTTACGCTACGCGCCACCGGGAGGTGTGTTTAACATTCACACGCTCAACGCGCTTGAATTCCGTTACGGGCACTATCGCAGGTCCACCAAACTTACGTCGGATATATTCACGCTATTACTTAAATTCAAATAACCATGATCAAGCTAATTGCAACCGTACTTGCAGGCATGGCCCTGGCACCCTCGGTGTGGCTTACCAATTTTGACGGCGCCAAACAGGAAGCGGCAGCGGAGCACAAGTACATACTGCTGAATTTCTCAGGTTCTGATTGGTGCGCGCCATGCATTAAGCTGAAGCAGGAAGTGTTTGAGCGCGAAGCGTTTCAGAAAGTGGCCGACGCCCGTCTCGTATTGGTGCGCGCGGATTTTCCCAGGCTCAAAAAGAATCAGTTGCCGAAGGAGCAGGTAGCGCACAACGAAAAGCTTGCAGAACAATACAATCCCGACGGCAAATTTCCGCTTACCCTGTTGCTCGACCAGGATGGCAAAGTGATCAAGTCATGGGAGGGCTACGTCTTTGCCAGCCAGGATAAATTCATGGAAGAATTGAAAACAGCCGTCAGGTAGTCTTGCATTGACACAAACAGTAGCCACCGTTCAAACACACAGCAAAGGCACGCGTCTTATGGGAAACCATTTCACGTTCAGCGTGGTGACTCACGACGAAACGTGGGCCATGTTGCGCGTGAGCGAAGCCATAGCCGAAGTGCAGCGAATTGAAAGATTGCTTACTACGTTTAACGACGACAGCCAGACAAACCAGGTTAACCGGCACGCTGGCATAGCGCCGGTGCGTGTCGATCGCGAAGTCTACGACCTCATTGAACGCTCGCTGCGCATTTCGGCCCTTACACAAGGTGCGTTCGACATCACATACGGCTCTATCGACAAGCGCCTCTGGAATTTCGATACCGACATGACCGCGCTGCCCGATGAGGCAACGGCCAAAGCCATGGTGCGCCTTATCAACTACAAGAATGTGGTGCTCGACAGCGACACGTCTACTGTGTTTTTAAAAGAGCAGGGAATGCGCATCGGCTTCGGCGGCATCGGCAAGGGTTACGCAGCCGACCGCGCGAAACAAGTTATGAAACAGGCCGGAGTTACAAGCGGCGTCGTGAATGCAGCCGGCGACCTCACCGTGTGGGGCACGCAACCGATGGCAAACCGTGGACGATCGGTATCGCCGACCCTGATCAGCAACATCTGCCTTTCGGGTCGGTTCAGCTCACGGATGTGTCGGTAGCTACTTCGGGCAACTACGAAAAAGTTTGTGGTGATCGACGGAAGAAAATATTCGCACACCATCGATCCTAAAACCGGGTACCCGTGCGTGGTGTCAAGAGCGTAACCATTATTTGCCAGCACGCCGAACTGGCCGATGCCATGGCTACGCCGGTAACGGTGATGGGCGTTGAGGCCGGCCTCCATCTGGTGAATCAGATAAAAGGTATGGCATGCATCATCATCGACGACAACAACAAGGTTTACACATCCAACAATATCAAACTAAAAAAATGAAACTCACCAGGGCCCTTCTTGTGCTTGGTATCGCGGCAGTCACGCTATCCGGTTGTGCTTCTGTGAAGGAGTACCAGAAAATGTATTTGAATGACTCGGAGATGGAGCTTTCCGCACGCAAGGTTCAGAAGTTTGAAACAAGCTTCGAACTGTATCGCGAGGGCGCATCAGGTGCCAACGGCGGAAAAACAGGTGGTGGCTGCGGCTGCAACTAACGCGGTCGCTAGCCCTTGGCCATGGCCATGTAGTGGTCCTTCGTTTTCTTGTCCTGTTTTTCTAGTGCGTAGCGCAGCGTAACGCGAGGCATTGTTTTCGCAAATTCATCGAGAAAAGCCAGCAACTTTCTCTTATCCTGCTTGCCGGCTTCGCGTACCCAACTACCTACCGCTTTGTTGATAAGATCGTGCGCGTCGTGCACGAGCAGGCGCGCAATAGCAAACGTGTCGTCCAACTGCTTGTTCCTGATAAAATAGTATGTACTTACTATGGCAGTCCGGCGTTCCCACGTATGCTTCGATTTCGCCAGGGTGTACAACACCTTGCGGGGCTTGTCGAACAAGTATCCGCCCACCACGAATGGCGCACTGCGGTCTACCATGTCCCAGTTGTTGATGCGGTCGTGCTTCTTCACATAGAGGTCGTACAACGCCTTCCTGTGTTCCGGCGTGATTTTCTTTTCGCGCGCCTGGAAATCCATGATGCAAACCGCGGCCACGCGCACCTCGTACCAGGCGCTGTCAAGCATTTTTGATACGTCGGTGAGCACCATCGTCTTGCAGGCCTTGGCCAGGTCGAAGATGTGGCCCATGCGCACGTGCAGAAACTTGTTACCCTTTACCGGATCAGAGAAATGTTTCGAGTTGTCTATTTTGGCCGGATCGCTGAGGTCCGTGAGCAAGCTGATAAACGCTTTAGCCGTGGGTGGCACATCCTTTTTGGTTGCCGTAGATTTTTTCGTCGCCATCGCCAAATCTAATCATTTACATGCGATCAGAAGAAGAGTAACACCTGACACTATTTGCTGAAGTCGGCAGTCATAAAATTGATACCGTCATGAAGGTTGCCATCAAAATCAAAGAATGTCGCGTTCTCCCACGACGAACCCGTTCCCCACTGGTCCTTCATCGGGGAGGTGATCCAGTCGGGCTCCCAATATACGATGCCCGCGCCGCCTCCGTTAATTACCGCTTTCGCGAGGTCGGTCATCAATGCCGACTGTCCCGCCGTCGTAAATGGGTAACCCGCCAGGGGCGCGCCGCCGAACAAGTTTGTGTAGCTGTCGGCTCCCGCGTTTGTCCAGGGGTAGGCTGTCTCCAAAATCATCACATCCTTCTCATACTTTTTCACAAACCCTTTCACCATCGCTTCAATGTCCCTCAGCGGGATGGTAGTGTGCCAGAGCGGATAGTATGAGAATCCGATGCGATCAAAGTCGGTGACCAGGCCGCTAAAGCGGATGTTGTCGAACCACCAGTTTACATTTTTTGGATCGGCGACGTGCAGAATGATCTCAGGTTTGATCGTCGACAGGCCGCTGCGTCGCGCACGGCTTTGATGCCAGCATTGAGCACAACACCCAATTGCGACCATGCGCCATCGCATACATTGCACGAAGGGAAAGTTTCGGACACGTTGGTGAAGAACATGCCACAGTTTATTTCATTTCCCAGTTGAACGAACTCAGGCATGAGGCCACCGGACGCGAGCCGTTGCAGCGTTTTCAAAGTGTAGTTGTAAACAGAGTCTTTCAGCACGTCGATGTCTGTTACATCGGCCCACGCCGCGGGCGGTTCATTTTTTCCGGGATCGGTCCAGTTGTCGGAATAGTGAAAGTCGAGCAGCACCTGCATTCCGTTGTCGCGCACCTGTTGGATGGATCGCTTCACGTCTTCAAAGTCGTTGTACAACTGCGTGCCCTCGTCGCCATAGATGGTCTTCGTCCAGGTTGGATTGTGCCACATCCGGAGGCGAACAAGCCCGCTGCCGTGATCGGCAAAATTGCATACGGCGACTTTTCAATTCCATCTTTGTACACACCACCACGGTCCGCGATCTGGTTGGCATACGACAGGTCAGCGCCAAACAGGAAGCGGCCTTCTTCATACGGCGTCTTCGCGGTGTCGGCTCGCCCCCACCGTCGTCGCAACCGGCCAGCCAGATTATACACGAAATACACAGCCAACTCATCATAACATGTTTCATAACGTCGCCCCTATTCGAACGTGAAAGAAAAACTAAAATAGCGCATTGACTGCGAGAAGGCAATTATTATTTAACGGCCAAACGCATTGCAGCGCCGCCGGTGAACAAAGTCACATACATTTTTGCGTAAAAGTCCTGTCGAATTCAGGCTTTCCCAACTAGTTTGCATCCGGAAATCCTGGCAGAAATAGTTTTGACGGAAAAACCGCCGGGCGTAAACCAACAGTCGAAATGAAAACGAAGATCATCAAGCTGACCATGCCCGTGTTGCTGCTGTTGCTGAGTGCGACAACGCTACCCGCTCAGCAAACCACATACTGCAATCCCGTAAACATAGACTACGGGTATACGCCAATCCCCAACTTCTCCACACAAGGCAGGCACCGCGCCACGGCCGACCCGGTAATCGTGACGTTTCAAAACAAAATACTTCCTCTTCTCTACCAACCAATGGGGTTACTGGTGGAGCGACAATATGCTGCACTGGAATTTCGTGTCGCGCCGTTTCCTGCGCGAGCGCAACAAGGTGTATGATGAACTTTGCGCCCCGCCGCATTTGTGATGAAAGGCGAGTTGTACCTCATAGGGTCCACGCATGGCCCTGCGTTTACGCTGTGGAAGAGCAAGAATCCGACGGTAGACGATTGGCAAGTTGCCGTCGACTCGCTGAAGGTAGGCGCGTGGGACCCGGCTTTCCTTTACGACGAGGAGAAAGACAAACTCTTTTTGTACTGGGGCTCAAGCAACGTGTACCCTATTCTCGGCACCGGGATCAACACCAATACTTTGCAATCGGAAGGTTATACAAAACCGCTGATCGCGCTGCACCCGGAAGACCATGGCTGGGAGCGCTTCGGCGAATACAACGACAACACATTCCTTCAACCCTTCATGGAGGGTGCGTGGATGACGAAGTACAAAGGCAAATACTACCTGCAGTACGGCGCGCGGCCACGGAATTCAGCGGCTATGCCGACGGTGTGTATGTGAGCAGCGACCCGCTCGACCAATTTGTATATCAGAAGCACAACCCCTTCGCGTACAAACCCGGCGGCTTTGCACGCGGCGCCGGCCATGGCGCCACCTACCAGGATACCTTTGGAAACTGGTGGCACGTGTCTACCATGGTACTTGGGCAGAAAAACAATTTCGAACGTCGCATCGGCATCTGGCCTGCGGGCTTCGACAAAGACGACGTACTGTATTGCAACACAGCGTACGGCGACTATCCAACTTACTTGCCACGACAAAATGCAGATCACACCAGTGGCATGTTCGCAGGCTGGATGCTGCTCAACTACAACAAGCCCGTGCAAGTATCGTCGACGCTGGGTGGCTACCATGCCAACACGTCGTAGATGAGGACATCAAAACATATTGGTCGGCAAAAATCCGACGACAAGGGCGAGTGGTTTCAAACCGACCTCGGCGAACTTTCAACCGTGCATGCCATCCAGATCAACTACGCCGATCAGGATGCGGAGTTTCTCGGCAAGAGCGAAAATGTTTTCCATCAATATAAAATCTACAACTCCACTGACGGCAATAAATGGACGGTGCTGGTGGACAAGAGTAAAAACACCACCGATGTTCCGCACGACTACATTGAGTTGACCAGGCCCGCATCGGCCCGATACCTGAAAATGGAAAACATCAAATGCCCACAGGTAAATTTGCACTCAGTGGCTTCCGTGTTTTTGGCAAAGGTCCCGGCAATAAACCGGCGCCGGTGGAGGAGTTCATCGTGCTGCGAGCCGATCCAAAAAAGTGACGGCGAGCGTCGCAGTGCCTGGATCCGCTGGAAGCAAAACGACCAGGCCGACGGGTACGTGATCTACTTCGGAAAAGATCCTGATAAACTCTACGGCAGTATTATGCTGTACAACCAAAATGACTACTTCTTTACCGGCATGGACCGCACCGATGCGTATTATTTCAGATCGAAGCATTCAACGCAGCCGACATCGGCGAACGCTCAAAGGTTGTAAAGGTGGACTAAGTCGCACAACCACATTGCGCTGC
>JAAURZ010000118.1 GCA_012031955.1 Bacteroidia bacterium | reverse complement strand
TCACCCTCGGCGCCTGTATGGGTTCTACCGTGCGGTGTTTGAAAATGCTGTACAATTTGGCAAGGGCGCTGATCTGGCTGCGGTAGCGCAAATGATCTTTCGCCGGGTACAACATATAGATTTGCTCGCGGAACCATCCGTGGTATGCGTGGTAGAGTAAAAGGTAGACGATGCCGAAACTGAAACTGATGATAAGGAACTCCTTGGTAGGCGGATCCTGGCTGAAGTGCGACACGTAAGCGATGAGGAACCCCAGGTAGGCGCTCACCAGGGGGATGAACAGCACCACCTTCGCCACTGCCTTTGCCACATATTTGCGATAGCGAACCTGCGAGCAGCTAAGGTCGTAGGTGGACGTGTCTGATAAGTAGAGCACGAAGCGGCTGCCGAATTCGGACGTGGCTGAAAGGTAGATGATAGCAAGAACGAACCAGACGAAAGTAAGCAGGTCGCCGCGTGTGATGTCTTCCATGATCGCGAGCAGCAGGTCCTGACCCTGGGGCAGAAAACAGAATGCGATCAGTATGAGCGCCTGATAGAAGGCGATGAACCACAGGGCGCGCAAGACGTGCGGGAACTCGCGAAGTCTGCCAAAGAAAATGTTGATGCGTGTGCGCAGGGATTTTGGTTTCATGATGAGATGTGTTGAAGGGTAGGTAAGCTTAGCGTCTGCGGCGGTCGCCCCGTAAATAGTTTCCTGTTACAGCCTGGAAGGCGTCCGACGTACGCGGCCCTGCAAGGCCGTCGACGCGCAGCAGAAAGCCCGACTTGTTGAGCAGGCGTTGCAGCGCTTCGGCGTTGGCGCTGTAGCGACCGGGAGCATACGCCACCGTTTCGCCAAGTTCTTTTATCTGTTCGGCCAGTGTGCGTTGCAATTGAATGATGAAGCGCTCGCTCATGCGCCGCAGTAAGGTAGCGGCGCCGCACTGCTTCGATACCGCCGTGTCGCTATAGATGCCGTCGGCGGTATACTTGCCGCGCACATATTGGTTGGAGAAGCTCCACAGATACGGCGAGTTGATGCCATGGCGGCGGTAGCCAAAGCCATTGTAACGTTCACTTTGATACAGCATGCCGGGCACGCTCCAGTCCGTCCATGTGTTGAGCGACTTCATGGTGAGTGCGTCGATAGCGCTCTCTTCCCACGTGAAGGGCGGGTTGCCGTCCACCGGCCTGCCACGCGGTACGTTTTTGGTGCGCGCGGTAAGCGGATCGCCGTTGTGCAGGTGCTTCTTGAAGTTGCACGACGCTTCGAGGCTGTGCAGTATCCCGACAAAATACCAGGGTATGCCCAGCGCAGCCGATACACTTTCGTACCGCTGCCGGTGGTTGGTGATCAGATCGACCACGTAGTCGGTGGCGTCGTAGCGGTTGGTGTTGATCTGGCAGGTGTCAAACAGATGTTGGTACTCGACGGCGAGTGCGGTGGTGAGGGTCGGCATATGGGGATAGTTTGAATCACTCGAAAAAAGAAAGCCCAAACACTTGCACATCGTGCGCAGCGCTTGGGCTCATTGATCAAGGTACTTCTTTCCCCCCGATCTTAAAAGCGCAATGCCAACTTTAGTTTTAAGAATACTGGAATACAGGTATCGATGCAGGCAATTGGATTAACGCAGTAAATTCAGTCTTCCCCCCGTTTTCATGTAGTCCGACAACGCGATGTGATAGGGGCTGCCCTTCCCTTGTAAAATTTCAGGCAGGTATGCTTTGATCTTTTCCGGATCGGCCATCACGGCCTGGGCGTAGGCCACGGCTTGTATGAATTTACGGTTCACCTTCTTTTGGGCAGCGCTCTTTGTGACGCGACTCATGTCGGGCGCCTGCTGCACAATGGTACGGTTGCCCACTCGTCTGAACACTAGTTCGCCTACTTTGCCGCTGAAGGGCATGGTGTTATTATGTACGATAGCCATACTGATTCTCTTTCGCTTTATATGATCGTAAATGCTCCGGTACTCCTGCGAGGTAATTACACGACCCGAAATATTTCCTTACATGATTCCTGTATGCTCGTGACGTAATGTTTCCGTTTAGAAACGAAAAAACGACGAAGGAACAACGGCAGGAAGACGGAGGAAAGACGAAGGAAAAATGAACGGAGCGGCTTCCGGCCACGGATGGAGCAAGTGGCAGGTCGCGACAAGTGTTACTACCCGGCTCCGGATCGAAGGTACTAATCTCATCATACTGTTGGGGGGATCAAACAATACGGATGTGTGTACAAACTTTGCTAAGAGGTTTGCGCTGCCCGGTCGCGGATCGGAAGACTTGCGCTAACGAGCGCTCAGCGGAGCCTGAACCAGTAGGCGGCCCGCAGGCCCAGATAGCGGGGAGTGACATTTTCCAACCCCGATTGCCCCAACCCATATTGATAGAATAGCGACGCCTCGAAGATTCGACCGTTCTTCAGCGAATGGTTAAAGCCCACCAGCGCGTTTGCCGTGCCGGGGTATACCTGCGGTTTGCGATTCGCATACGTGGAGGCCACTGTGAAGCCGTTGTTTTGCGGAATGCGATAGTCATATTCAAACACTTGTTTGAAATAGACATTGGCAGAATATCCGGCGCCAACCAGCAAGTGTGTCCGCACGTCGAGCGGGTAGCGATACTTCAGATTCAGCGGTATCTCAAGACCCCAGGTGTCTATTTCGGCGACGTCGAAGGAGCCGAGACTTTCGTCAACCCCAGGTAGCCGGGCGGCGTGCATGTCTTCTACTTCATAGTACCGTCGCAAGTATTTGATACCTGTCTCAAGTGAAAGTGACGGCGACAGGATGAGGTCGGCAGCCACGCCGACGGAGCCGTTGAAAGCACCTTGTGCCTGTTTGTAAAACGCGCGCGACACTTCCGCAGTAGGCGCAACATGAACGCCTACACCCGTGTGGTAGTGCCGCTCAAGTGCGCGGATGACTGGGGCGGAAAGTTTCCTCACGTGCATGTCGGGTTTGTTATCGTTGTATTGCAGCGCGCTGGCGCGCGCTCCGGCCTTCGCTACTGCATGGAGTGCGAGGCGACGACGATACGCCGCCGTTTCCGGCAATTGCGCTCCAACGTCTGATTGCTCCTCAACAGCTTCGCTGACGGGAGCCTGGGCGCTTAGCATCTGCTCGAGGTGCGCAATTCTCGAACGCAGCAGCAAGTAGTCGTCTGATGGTGTGTTAACCATCTGCACCACCACAACGGTATCACGTCGTGCAGGCGGGGCGTTGCCCGGCAGCGCGGTCATGCGATCGAGTTGTGTTCGCAGTTGCCGGTTTTCTTCCGTCAATAGTGCAATGCCGTCGGCCTCGGAAGAAGGCGCGATGCGGTGCATGTACCAGATCACAACGAAAGTGCAGGCTGCCATGCCCGCAAGCAGGACCATTTCTGTGCGATATCGCCGGTACCATGGCACCGACGGCATGCTGTCGTAGCGGCGGCGAAACGCCGAGTGCGCTTCCGTGTCGAAGCCCGTTGCTTCGTAGCCTTCTATCGCCGACTTTATTCGTTCGTCAAACTGCTGGTCATCCATGTTTTTTTCTCCTTTGCATTTCTTCGCCCGTTGCGTCCAGTATGCGTCTTAGCTTGCTCCTGGCCACGGCCAGGTTCGATTTTGATGTTCCCACACTGATGTGCAGCATGGCCGATATTTCTTCATGCTTAAATCCTTCGATCACAAACAGGTTGAATACCATCCGATAGGAGGCAGGCAATGACTGAACTGCGTTTATTATATCGGCAGCCGACAATTGACTCAGCGCGTTTGCCGTATCAGGTTCGTGCTGAACGTACGATATGTCCAGACCGGCATGATGTTTTTCGTTCCTGCGGAAGTAATCGATCGAGGCGTTGATCATGATCTTCCGCAACCATCCTTTGAACGAAAGCCCTTCTGTGTACTTGTCGAGGTTGCTGAAGATTTTGAGATAGCCGTCATTCACAATTTCGATAGCTTCATCTCGCGATCGCGAGTAGCGCAGACATATTCCCAACGCATAGCCATAGAAGTATTGATACAGTCTGTCCTGACTATAGCGGTCGTGCCTGCGGCACGCCTTTAGCAGCCTATGAAGGTCGTCGTCGTTAATGGGTTGCGGGTTGTGTTTACGTACTACTAATATACCACGCAGAAAAAGCAAAGACGGTTGGTTGCATGAAAAAGAATAAGTAAAGATGGCTTCGCCGACCAACGGCGGCGCTCGTTCTTGCGTGCAGTCTTGTACAACTAACCACGGTACCCATGAAAAAGATATTGATTGTATGCTTGGAATCGTCACGCTGGCAAGATGCAGTGACGATGCTGTTTTACCCGAGAACCCCGCCGACATGCCTTACAGCGTGGTGATCGACCCTGCCAACTTCCTGGATGCCGGCATTACCGGCAACACCTTCTTTCCCCTGGCCACCGGCAAACGTTTCGTATACGAAGGTAAGAACGAAGACAATGAGCCCGTGCGCGTCGAAACTGAATTTACAATGGACACGAGGGTAGTGATGGGTGTTGTTTGTGCGGTGGTGCGCGATCGCGCTTACGAAAACGGCGAACTGGTTGAGGACACAGACGATTGGTATGCGCAGGACGTAGATGGAAATGTGTGGTATTTCGGCGAGGCGACGCAGGAGATTGAAGGTGGCAGCGTGGTGAACACGCACGGCTCATGGGAAGCGGGCGTCGATGGTGCGCTGCCCGGTATCATCATGCTGGCCAAACCCATCTCCGGCATGTGGTACCGCCAGGAATACTATGAGAACGAGGCAGAAGATGTGGCGCAGATACTCAGCCTTGTGGAAAATGTGACGGTGGGCCATGGTGCCTACACAAATTGCTTGCAAGTGGCAGAGTGGAATCTGCTGGAACCTGGCATCATCGAACACAAGTTCTACGCCCCGGGCGTGGGCAATGTGAAGACTATTGCCGTGAAGGGCGAGTCGGGCTTCGAGGAGCTTGTTTCGATTGAAGACATCTGACACTTGCCATGGCGTAGAGACCGGCGCTACCTGCGCAGCAACTGGTACAGCTTCTTGTCGAGCGTCACCTGCGTGTATTCGATGATGCTCTCGTCTCCTTCGAATTCATTCTCAACGCGCAGCACGTAGTTGTCGCCGTCTTCGATCAGTTCGCCTTCGCGCAGCAGGTCGTCGAAGATGCGTATGTAGCGGTCCAGTTCTTCTTCGCATGTATTCCTGAAGTCGGAGGGCACCGCTTCGGTGATGGGGTCGCCGCTGTCGTAGTTGATGGTGGTGCGCTCACCGCCGGTGGCAGCGCACCACGAAGTAGACGTGTCGTTGCCGTCGATGGTTTCTATCACGCGCGCACACACGATCTGGTCGTCCTGGACAAAATACTCGGACGAGCCCTCCGTGCCTTCCATCGACCACGACTCGGAAAAGTAACGCAGCGATGCGGCCTGGTCGTAGTAGATCGTCACCAGCGACGTGGCCTCATACTGGTTGGTAGTCACGCTTACTTCGAAGAAATTCCCGCGCTGTGCTTCCATGAGCTGACTCACAGAATCAAACGCCTGCGCAACGACCCCTTCATCGGGATAGTCCTCCGGCATATCTTCCGAGTCGGGCGTCACCACGGTTTCCAATGGCACGAGCGTATCCGATTGCGCCGAGTCCGTCGCCGACTCTTGCGAGCTGCCGCCACCGCAGGCTACCAGCAGCCCACACAAGGCGATAGGATGTATTTGTACATGAAGGGAAGTTAGGAAAAAGATGTGAGGTGTTGCAGGACACAGCGTAATCGCTGGTTAAGATTTGGTGGGGTAGAGGAGTTCGCGAATTTCCCGCCTTGGTGAAATATGGCTGTTTCAGCGTGAAGAAAAATTAATTTGGGCTATCAAGCGATGCGCCTCAATTCATCACGTTAACGAAAAGATTTTTTAACGGGTCTGAACTTGATTTTGACAAAATATTGGGTAACATTTGCACACCCCCGTTTGCCAGGATGTGGTGAACAAGTTACCAGGGCAGGAGCATCGTTGTGCATGAGGATAGGCCCCATCCCATCATGAACGTTTGTATTGAGCGGATTGAAGCCATAGACTGGCCTTGAAGGAGTATGCGTCTTGCCTTACGATCGCATTGAAAGCGTGGTGTGCAAGTTGTATTGCTGCCGTCAATTGGACAGTTGGTGGATACATGTTTGGATGCGATTGAAGCTTCTGCAATGTTGTGGGTGACAGGTTGGTAAATGAATTCAAAAGAGAAATTTTCAATTAACATGTTTGCGATAACCAAGAAAAGAAAGGACTGCTCGTTTCCGGCACGACGTACAGCCACCGTTGTATTCATATTTTTGTGTTTGCTGGCTCATGGAACCATGCGGGCGCAGCCACAGACAAGTGGAGACACGGATTCAGCACCCAGGAATTTCAGTGTTGTTCCACCATCGCCTACGGCGATGAAGATGACTGAGTTCTACGCGCAACAGCCGAGCATGTATACCGGGACGGCGAATGTAAGCATACCATTACATACGCTTGACTTCGACGGGTGGCAACTTCCGTTCACCCTCACGTATTCTGGCCACGGGGTCAGGACAGGCGAGGAAGCTGGCGATTTTGGGCTCTCGTGGAGCCCCAGTTTTATGCCCGTTATTTCAAGAGTTGTTGTAGATGGTGATGATTTGTTTTACGGTGACTCAGAGTGGGCGGGATGGGTTCATTAATAATATGCTTGAACTTCCGGAGCAGATGGATTATGACCCGACGACTGATGGAAATACCTACGACAATCCATACCACTTTTACGTCAATAACTCGAGACCCGATACCCAGCCGGATATTTTCAGCGTCAGTTTTTTGGTTACGCTGGAAATTTTGTCCTGACACAAAAGATTGCCAATGGAGGCACGTCACAAGTGGTTAAGCTCACGGAGAATAACCTTTCGATAATTTTCGATCAGGATGAAGAGGTTTTTACTGTGATAACACCCGATGGGTTCAAAGGAGAATTTACGGTTAAAGAACGATCTACTTCCCTGGCCGGGCAGAATCCCGCACCAGGAAATTCAACCGCCAACAGGATGGTGGCAACCGGCGAGGAATTTGTT
>JAAURZ010000117.1 GCA_012031955.1 Bacteroidia bacterium | reverse complement strand
TTGCTGACTCGCGTCAATTTCGGTCATCAGCTGCCGGCACACTACGCAGTTTTTCAAGTGCGCGTCAACGAGCGCCCGTTCGGCGGTGTCCAGTTCTGTATAGATGTACATTTTCATTTCAGCCTCAGCACATTTCATGTCGCCTGGATTTTGGGTTCATAGTGTAGTTTAAGCCATTCATGCATTTGCTTGCGTGCGTGGTACAAGTTGCTTTTGATATTGCCCGCATTCATCGAGAGGATCGCCATAACTTCTTCAACCGACAGGCCTTCGACGTCGCGGAGAATGAAAACGGCCTGCTGTTTTGGAGTGAGCTGTTTGCAAAGTGCATGCACGATGTCGGCAAACTCGCGATCCTCCATCTGCTGTTCTGCGTTCAGCATCGACGGCGTTTCGAGATGCATGTCGATGCTGGTTGATGCCTTTCGCTGTCGGTACGTTTTGGATTTCAGCGTGTCGAGGCACTGGTTTACTACGATCTTATAGAGCCACGTTGTCAGTTTCATGTTTATGTTGTAGCCAGGCAGATTGTTCCAAAGTTTTAAGAACACCTCTTGAGCGATGTCAGCCGCGTCGTCCATGTCGTAAACAAAGCGTCGGGCCGTTAGCAGCACGAACCGCTGGTGGGTGTCAACAAGGTGCCGAAACGCGTGGCGATCGCCCTTCGATGCGCTGTCGATCAATTCCTTTTCCAAGCTTCCTGGCATGTTCACTTTCTGGATGTGATACGACAATAAGTTAAGGCGGTCAAATGGATGGAAAAATATTATGATCGGGGTTTATGGATATATTTGCACGTGGGTTGGTATCAAAAGCCTGATTTGATAGCTAATAGCTTGTTTTCCGATGATCGAAACGATTCCCAAAGAGGCCGTTAACCGGGTGGCTGTCCTCATTTTTTTTGTACTCCTAACGGTTGCCCTATTGATCAACCTCGGCGCCAGGCCACTCGACTTCGAGGAGCCCCGGCGCGCGGTAGTGGCAATTGAGATGGAACTCAATCGTGATTTTGTCGTCCCTTTCACCAATGGCCAGTACTACTATAATAAGCCGCCACTCTGGAATTGGGTGCTCATCGGGTTCACAAAAATTTTTGGCAGTAAGTCGGAGTTCGTGTACCGGCTCCCGACGGTAGTGAGCTTTTTGCTGATCGGGTTTCTGCTGTTCAGGGTATCTTCAAAATATCTGTCGCGCGAACCGTATTGCTGGCCGCCGGCCTCTCGCTCACCTTTGCGAACCAGCTTTTCAACGCCACGCTCAATGCGGAGATCGATGTATTTTATAGCCTCCTGGTTTTTGCGCAAGGATGTTCCATATTTTACTTCGAGCGGCGCGAACGGTATCTGCCGCTGTTTCTTGTATCCTATTTTTTCGCCGCCGCAGGGTTTCTCACTAAAGGTATTCCTTCTATCGCCTTCCAGGGTGTTACTCTTATGGCGTGGCTGATCGCCGAACGGAAATTCAGGTTGCTCTTTTTCGTGGTATCACGTGTGCGGACTCTTGTTGTTCGCCGCGCTTGTGGGCGGTTACTTTTATGCCTATTCGCTGCGCGCCGACCCTGGCCGTACATCTTCAAACTGTTCTTGAGACCGGCGACCGGACCGTGGCGGGCGGCTTCAGCCTCACCGGATTGTTTGTGCATGTGGTTCGATTTCCGGTTGACATACTGCAACTGTTACTTCCCTGGAGTATACTCATTCCCCTGGCCCTCGTGCGAGGCGTGTTGAGTACAGCACTCAAGAACGACTGGGTCCGGTTTGCTGCGATCTTCATCGTCTTCAATCTCATCCCCTATTGGATTTCGCCCGGCACGAGAGAACGCTATCTATATATGTTCCTCCCTTTTGCTGCAGTCATTCTTGCATCACTTGTCATCAATACCCCAAAAGAAAATCGATACAAACGATTTACAGAGATATTGTTCATGATTTGCTTTGTAGCGGCCATCGGGCTTTTTGCCACGCTTCCTTTTACAGACTACAGCCGTTTTATTCCCTATTCTTTCGTTACCTGCAGCGTGCTGGCTGTCGGCATTCTGCTAACCGCAATCTGGTACTGGCGCACGTCGGGAAAATCGCTCGTGGGCGTATTGCTATTGCTGGCCTTTGTCAGAATGGGCTATGATTTTTTTGTGCCGTATGTGCGGGCACAACAAAGCGTGGCCACTTACTACAGAGCAATAGCGCAGGAGGTGAACGAAAAGTTTGGCGACACGAAATATCTCGTTGGAGAATTCACCTTGATCAACGGAAGGATTCCGTTGATTGATGAAGAGGTCAGCATACACGACCAGGAATATTTCCCGTTTTCGCTGCCGTACTATTACTACCTTTCAGCCGGGCGCCATCTTATATTCACTGATTCAATCGAACCCGGAGAAAATTACCTGGCGGATGAGGGTTACAAAGTAACGCGGCCGCATGAAGTGCTGCGCGTATTCGACGAGGGCGACATTGATCTAAAAGGCAAGCCCAGGATGAAACTCTTCAGAGTTGTGGAATGATTATTCCTCGGTGAAGTCAATAAAATTCTTTTTGATATCCCTGTTGTCGACCTTCGAGTTGTTCTTCGCGTAAGCGTCGAGTTCAAGCAGGATGAGCTTCTGGTCATTCATGGCGGCGCGCAGCTTATCAATGTCTTTTTCAAAGTCAGCCTTACGGCGATCGGACTTTAATGCATACTTGCGGGCAAACTCATCGCCGGCCGATTGCAGTTTATTTCTGATCTCAATATTGATTTTAATCTTTTCCATGATCGCCTCCTTCGAGCGGCCTACTACTTCGGTTGCTTCCAGCGTACCCAGTGTGAGCACCGTGGTACCGCCGATGCCTGAAACAATTTTGGCCTGATCGGCTTCAAGTGTTACGGGCGAAAGACCCGTGGCGGCACCGAGCGAGGCATTCAGGATGGACCGGTTCTTTTTACCTTTCCTGGCTTTGCGGTAATCCTGGTTTAGTTGTTTTTGGTTTGCATCAAGTTGTCGGAGCAGCAATGTGGCAGCCATCAGGTTGTTCCGGTATTTGGTGTACTGGTGCTGGTCCTTTTCCACCAGGTTTTCTGCGTCTGTTATTCGAATACGCACTTTGCGCTGCGCACGGTTGTTGGATTTGTCAAGCGCGAAAAATGTCATTTCGGTTTCCAACGACTTTTGCACTTCCTCCACAAAATAGTACCCTGGCTTCCAGGTGAATTCATATTGCAGGGGGGTGTTTTCTTTGAGAGTCGATTGAGGTATGCGTGTGTCTGATGCCACAAAGCCCGCACTCCTCACATTGTCGTCGCCGTTTGGATCGGAAATGTATAATTTCAGGTTCAGCGTTTCATCCTCCTTGATTTCATACAGTGAGTCGCCCGGCACAATAAGTATTTCGGGTGGCAGGTCTTGCTGCGTCTGCATGATGCGAAGCTTGCCTACAGTCTCGGCCTTGTCGGGTTGGTCCTGCACGGTGAACTCGATAGTGAGCGGAGTGGTGCGGAGTGAGTAAAATTGGCTGCGCGACGGTGTCCATGTGAACTGACCCAGCGACGAAAGTATAGCCCCCTCCGGCATACCGGTGGGGATGGTTTTATACACCAGGGGGTCGCCGTCCGGATCGTACACATAGTCGGCTGAAATCTGATAAGTGTTAAGCGACGATTGCTTTACATAAAATACCGGCAAGTCTTCCACCACTGGAGGCTGGTTCACATGTGTTACTGTGAAGGTGATCGATTTTCGCGTGCGCTCGCCACTCTCGGCACGCGCCTGGAAGATCACCGTAAAATCCTTGGTGCGGTCTACCCGGTTCACAAGATCGTACGAAGGCTTCCAATGGAAAACGCCGCTTGAGTCAAACTGAATCCCCAGCTTCTCCGTGCCTTCAATGGAGAAGTGCGTGTTGGCATTGGCACTGGTAGTGGTGAGCCGGAATGCCAGCTCCTGATTTTCTTTCAGGAAATTCCATCCTGCAGAGTCAGGGAACTGGAGTTCAAACGACTGCCCCATCAACGACGTACTCGAGGCCAAAAGAAGAATAAATAATCTAATGGATTTCACAGTGGCGGTTTACAATTGGGACGTAAATTTAGCAAGTTGAATTATTCCTGGCATGCCACGTAAGAAAAACACACCAAAGGACTATAATTTCTTTGAAGACGTATATGACGTCGCGCGATTGATTCCGGCTGGGCGCGTTACAAGCTACGGTGCGATTGCTCACTACCTGGGTACGAAAGGGAGTGCGCGCATGGTGGGGTGGGCGATGCACGGCTGCCCCAAAGATGTACCGGCACATCGTGTGGTAAACAGTGCAGGCCTGCTCACGGGCAAAGTTCACTTCAAGCCGCCGGGAAAAATGCAGAGACTACTAGAAAAGGAAGGTGTGAAGGTAGTCAACGACAAAATTCAGCACTTCAACGACGTATTCTGGAACCCGTCTGAAGAATTAGCATAGCCCCGATCCCAATCAGAGATGAAAGGCGTCCCAATTCCGGAATTCCTTTCGGCCCAAACCCGCCAAATAGCTCAATTTAGAAGTTTCCCCTCATGGCATGGCGTTCGCAATAGGTACAACGTCCAAGCGAACGAATGAAAGCACTGACCACCATCACACTGATCCTCGCCCTTGCAGCCACCGCTGCCAAGGCCAATACCAAAGAGGATTCGGCGTCATGGAAGCCGAAAAAACAGAAGACGCTTTTTGTAGTGAAAGCCAACAAGAAGCTAATCGGCGCCACGGTGGAAATATTCGAAGCGTCAGGCCACCGAATCGCGGTTCAGCAACTCGACAAGAAGAAGTTGATCATCGATTTCGGAAACACAGGAGAAGGCGAATACCTGATCCGTGTGTCCAAAGGTGATAAGAAACAGGAATTTCAATTTGTGAAAAATTAAATGTGAGGCGGCGTGCGGTGCCCTCCTGCGCTCGCCACATTCAAAATATAGTGGGGTTGGTTTTAATCGGGTCTAGGTCGTCTTATTAAGTTAGGACGGCCTTTACCTTTTTAGAGGGTGCCATATTTTTTAACGCTCACGCCGGTAGGCAATCAGCCACAGCCCAACAAACGTGATGAGGCCGTTTACTGGCAAAATGGCCAGGCTGATATTTTTGATTCCCAACAACGTTTCCGAATTGAGATCCACCAGGTAGGAGAGTATAGGCGCCACTACGCAGATGAGCGGCACAAGTTTGTCGCGCACCTGGTACTTCGTGAAAATACCAAAGGTGAACAACCCCAACAGCGGACCGTAAGTGTAGCTTGCCACGTTGAGCACCGCGTCGATCACCGATTGTTTGTTAATCGCCTTGAAGACAACAATGATAATGAAGAACAACACCGAGAACGCGATATGCACAATAAATTTCTGACGCTTCTTCTGCGCTTCTGTTTTCTTCTTGAAGTTGAGAAAGTCGACACAGAAAGATGTTGTAAGGCCTGCCAGGGCCGAGTCTGCGCTGGCGTACGAGGAGGCCGTTATACCGAGTACAAAAAACACACTGGCCAGAAGGCCGAAATTATTTAGTGCAAGCTGCGGATACAGTTTGTCGGTGCGCTCCGGGATAGGCAGGTTGTACGCGTCGCTATATATATAGAGCAACGCACCCAGGGTGAGGAACAGCAGGTTTACGACCACGAGTATGAGGCTGAACCAAAACATATTCTTCTGGGCGTCGCCGAGGGTGCGGCAAGTAAGGTTCTTCTGCATGATTTCCTGGTCCATGCCTGTCATTGTAATGGCAATAAAGGCGCCGCCGATAAACTGTTTCCAGAAATACAGCGGAGAGTCAACATCATCGAAGTAAAACATCTTGTCGTATCCCGCCTCGCGGATGGCATCTACCAGTCCCGAGAAAGAAAGATCGAGCTTGTCGGCAATGATGAATACCGAGATAGCCACTGCCAACACGAGGAACAATGTCTGAAAAGTGTCGGTCCATACGATGGTCTTAATTCCCCCCTTGAATGTGTACACCCATATGAGCACGATGGTGATGGCCACGGTAGCAAAGAAGGGCACATGCCATTCGTCGAACAGGAAGAGTTGCAGCACCGTGGCAGCAAGGAAAAGACGTAGTGACGATCCCACTGTTCTGGAGACGAGAAAAAAGAAGGCCCCTGTTTTATAAGACCAAAAGCTAAAACGCTCTTCGAGGTAGGTGTAAATGGAAATAAGGTTGAGCCGGTAGTACAACGGCATGAGCACACCGATAATAACCCAATAACCCACCAGGTACCCAAGTACGACTTGAAAATACCCGAAGCCGATTTTGCCCACGTTACCAGGCACCGATATAAATGTAACGCCCGACAGCGAGGCGCCGATCATGCCAAAGGCCACGAGGTACCAAGGCGACTGCCGGTTGGCCGTGAAAAAGGTATTCGTGTCGGCCCCCTTGGAGGTGAAATAGGAGATGAGGATCAGAACGGCGAAATAGACCGTAATAATGGTAATAACAAGGGTCGGTGTCATGCAGAAAGTGCCATGGATGGTGCAAACAAGAGGTTAATGACGGGAAATCCAAATCATCGACCAATAGTTTACAGTTTCGCAAATCAATGTTTAAATTTGCATTTCGCAACGCAGGCAACGAAATCCGTGAGCGTATGACCGAATATCAGGAACAGGAATCGATCGAAGTATTGGAGGCCATCGAAACAACCGACGTAATGGAGTTGGTCGTGTTTAACGATGATTTCAATACGTTTGACCATGTCATAGAAACTTTGATTCGCGTATGCAAGCACACTATTGAGCAGGCAGAGCAATGTACCTGGATTATTCACTTTCGGGGCAAATGCGCCGTAAAGTCCGGTACTTACGACTTTCTGCAGCCCATGCGCAACGCCATCTGCGAGGCCGGTATCGAAGCACGTATACTGTAATCAGCACACACTAAAGGCGCGCAGGGTGGAATATCCTTCCAAATTGATCGAGGATGCTATTAATCAAATATCGAAGTTGCCAGGCATCGGCAAAAAAACCGCTATGCGGCTGGTGTTGCATCTGATCAAGGAGAAAGAAGAAAAACACCATCGCCCTTTCCGAAGCCCTCAGCAACTTGAGGCGCAACATCCGCTTCTGCCTGCATTGT
>JAAURZ010000116.1 GCA_012031955.1 Bacteroidia bacterium | reverse complement strand
CTGGCCGAAGAATGATCTTATATTGAAATTCTTGGTGTCTATCACATTCACCGGGCCCGCGAGCGGCAAGCCTACAATGCGTTTGAACTTGTCGGGCGTGCGCACGGTAAGATCTATCAGCTCCAGCACCACAACCACGAAAAGACACAGGCCAAAGCTGGCAAAAGTGGCCAGCGCAATAATGATCAACCGCTTGGACGACTCCGGGCTCACCGGCGGTGTGGCCGTAAGCGTTTGTCGGATTGTATTATTGAGCAGGCTTTTATTCTTGGCTTCGTTGTACTTGTTGACCGCGTCGAGGTATTCTTTGGAGGCCAGGTCTACTTCTTGCTGAATGGCTGATACCTGCGCTTCTTTGGATGCATAACCCGACACGCTAAATTGCAATTCCCGCAGCTTCGCCTCAAGTTGCGAAAGGTTGGTACGCTCCACTTCGTGGTTGATTTGTGCATCCTTTAACCTCGACTGAAGATCATACAATGAAAGCGTCGGTTGGGTTGTCTGTTGGGGAATTGCGTTCATCATTACCTGGAGCTGATCCCTCAAATTATTCAAAGAGTCCAGCAGCCGCGAATCACTCGACCCGCCCGTAATGTATTTTTCATTCAGCTTGTTGATGCGGTTGCGCAGTTCGATTATCTTCTGATTGTTGTTGTTGGATGTGCTGCTGTTGTTACCGTAATTCTTTATTTCAGTTTCAAGTCGCTGTATGGTCAGATTCAACCCATAGAGCTTGCTCCGGCTTTCGTCGCGCCGGCGCTCCAGCTCAGAAATTTGTGTAAGCTTGGCTTCACCCTCCTGCTGTACGTTCAGGAAGCTGTTGCTCGACTTAAATATTTTCAGTTGTTCAAGCTTGTCGTCCAGTTCTATTTTTTTCTGATCGGCCAACTGTTTAAGAAAGTCTACCGACTCGCCACTACGCTCTGACTTAATTGAATTGTAATACTTAATGAACTCTTCACAAAAAGCGTTGGCGGCAAATGCTGACAAATTCGGGTTCTCGGAAACGAAATCAACCTGCACGTAGTCGGTATTCACAATTCGGCGAACCGCCAGGCCACCGCGCACGCTGCCATAACCGTAGCCGTAGCCATTTAAGAATTTCCGCATGAGCGCAAAACTCGAATCAGAAGCTGAAAGCGGCGAAAACTCGGTAAGCTTTTTCCTAAACAATCCCTTCACTTGCTCGCGCTCATCCGGCGTGGACGCGAATTCCGGCGCCGGCATCCGGTAAGGTGTTTCCGTCGACTCGATGTCATGGAGGATAAGCCGATAGGAAAGCAAATTGGTTACAAGTCCGGAATTCATGGATGCAAGGAGGTTGTTAAACTTCACTTCTGCATCGCGCGCATTAAATCGTTCATCTGTGATTTGAATCTGATCGATGGTGGTGAACCCGGTGGAAATCTGGCCCGATGATCGGAATTGGTCGATCGTGTTCTCGGTGAAAAGGTAGGCGGCAATTCCGGCGACGATTGGAACGGACACGATGATCCACATTTTCCGCCACAGCAGTTTTAGTAACAATAAAATATCCATCCGCCTTCTAAATGTTTAAAAAGATTACACCATCGCAAATTTATTCAATTCTTTGCATCTGGAGAAAGGTCAAAAAAAGGGCGCCATGCAAACTCATCGGAATCGCCAGCCAAAAAAATCGAACACCAAGCCCTTCTTAAACTTGGTATTAATGCAACGATAACGACCTAAGTAATCATCAATTTAGCTAAAAAATCATCTAAATTATATGCCGGATCCCTCGATGTTTAACAAAATACATCATCAAACCTATCTCAATTGCATTATATTCACGGAATGGGGTCACCGAATGTTTTAATCCACCCCTATATTTCATAGCTTTCAAGCGTTTTTTAGTTGACCAAATCTGTGAAAATACTCGGAATCTCGGCTTTTTATCATGATTCAGCCGCTGCCATCATCGAAGATGGCGAAATCGTTGCCGCCGCTCAGGAAGAACGCTTTACGCGAAAAAAACATGACCCGGGCTTTCCAGCCAATGCGGTTAAATTCTGCCTGCAATACGGCGGCACCACACTCAACGACCTCGATGCCATCGCCTTCTATGACAAGCCGCTGCTAAAGTTTGAGCGGCTGCTGGAAACATATTATGCCTTTTCCCCGAAAGGGATTTCATCCTTTATCACTTCAATACCGGTGTGGCTGAAGGAGAAAATGTTCCTAAAACGGTTGATCTACGAAGAACTCACCCGGATTGGAGAGTTCGATAAGAAAAAGGTCCGGCTGCTTTTTCCCGAACACCATCTATCTCATGCAGCGAGCGCCTTTTATCCCTCCCCCTACAACGAGGCTGCCATACTTACCATCGACGGCGTGGGCGAGTGGGCCACCGCCTCTATATGCCACGGCAAAGGAAAAGATATCAAGATACTGAAGGAGTTAAAGTTTCCTCATTCGCTCGGGCTGCTGTACTCGGCATTCACCTATTTCCTAGGCTTTAAGGTCAACTCCGGCGAATACAAGCTTATGGGCCTGGCACCCTACGGCGTTGCGGGCAGCGACGAGGTGAAGAGGTATGTGAAGGCCATCAAGGACGAATTGATCGCCATACAGCCCGACGGCTCAGTCTGGCTCAACCAGAAATATTTCAACTATGCCACGGGGCTACGGATGGTTCACGAAGACAAATGGCAAAAACTGTTCGGATTCCCAGCTCGCCGGCCAGAGGCGGAACTGGAAGCCAAGCATTGTAACCTTGGCCTGGCGATACAAGAGGTGACCGAAGAAATTGTGATAAAGATGGCGGAAGAGGCCAAGCGCCTTACAAATTCCGACAACCTTTGCATGGCGGGCGGCGTGGCGCTCAACTGCGTAGCCAATGGTAAGCTATATAATACCCGCACCTTCAAGTCTCTTTTTATTCAACCCGCTGCGGGTGATGCAGGAGGTTCCCTCGGCGCCGCCCAGGCTGCCTACCATATCTACTTCGAAAAAGAGCGTGTGGTAGCAACCGGGCTGGACGGCATGAAAGGTTCGTATCTCGGACCGGAATTCGGCGATCTCGATGTGCAACTCGCCACCAAGAAATATGGCGCAGTAGCCACCCGGTACGAAGATGAGACATCACTGTGTGAGGCAGCGGCACAGAAACTGGCGGAAGGTAACGTGGTGGGCTGGATGCAGGGTCGTATGGAATTTGGACCCAGGGCGCTCGGCGGCCGCAGCATTCTTGGCGACCCCCGCAACGAGGAAATGCAGAAGAAGCTCAATGTGAAGATCAAATATCGCGAGTCCTTCCGGCCCTTTGCGCCGTCCGTGCTCGCAGAATCGTGCCAGGAATATTTCGAACACGACACGGTATCGCCGTACATGCTCCTGGTGCAGCCCGTTAACAAGGGACGTCGCAAAGTACTCCCTGAAAACTACCACACCTTCAGCCTCAAAGACAAATTATATTACCTGCGCTCCGATATGCCGGCAATCACACACATCGACTTCTCGGCGCGCATTCAAACGGTGCACAAAGAAACCAATCCCAGGTATTGGAATCTCATTCAGGCTTTTAAGAAACTTACCGGCTATGGGTTGGTGGTGAACACAAGTTTTAATGTGCGTGGCGAGCCCATCATTTGCACACCCGAAGACGCATACAGGTGTTTCATGAGAACCGAAATGGACTACCTGGTAATTGGAAATCACCTGTTCGACAAAAAACTGCAGCCAGACTGGAAGGAGAAGGACAATTGGAAGGAAGAATTCACTTTGGATTAACCCAAAATTGCTAAATTTGTTGTTGTTGCTTTAATCTAATTCCTATCCTCATGGATTTTGTCAAAGACCTCTTCAAATTTCTTCTGGCCAGAAAAAATGGTGGCTCACGCCCATCATCCTGCTGCTCATCGTGATCGGTGTGCTCATTGTGATAGGCGGAGGTTCAGCCGTAGCGCCATTCATTTACACGCTTTTCTGATCCCACGATAAAAAGGTATGGAGAAACCCGCTGACCGCTACAAGAATATTCTGGTGATCGTGATCGGACTGGCTATCGTCGGCTGGATACCCAGTATTCCGTTCTCGCCGGAATGGCGCGTTATTATCTGGAAGGCGGCGGTCGTGATTGGTTTAGCATCACTTCTATCTTCCACCGTTGCCAAGGCAATTGAATGGGGTTGGCTCAAGCTTGCGCTGGGCTTGGGCTGGGTCAACTCACGAATCATCCTGGGTATCGTATTCTTTGTTTTCCTCACACCCATCGCCTGGCTCGCCAGGCTTTTTACGCGTGACCCGCTCCAGCTAAAGCGCAATGCGTCGGGTACGTTGTATCATAACAGGGACCACACCTACACCAAAGAAGACCTCGAAAACATCTGGTAAGTTGATGAAGAATTACTTGCGCCTACTCCGGGTCAAACAGTGGATAAAGAACTCTTTCCTGTTTATTCCATCTTTCTTTGCCGGCGACCTGCTGAATTTTGAGTCACTCCAGATGCTCAGCCTTGGTTTTTCTGCTTCTGCATGATCGCCTCCAGCGTCTACATCATCAACGATTATCGCGATCTGAGGTGGACAAACTGCATCCAAAGAAAAAGAACCGGCCTATCGCATCCGGTGCCGTGAAGGAACGCACCGCGCTTGCCCTTATGTTCCTGATGCTCGCCGCGGGAATTACCGTGGCGGCGTGGCTCAACGTCTATTACCTGGTGTTGTTGCTCACTTACCTGGCGCTCAACATCGGATATTCGTTCGGACTCAAAAACATTCCAATTCTCGACCTGTTTATAGTCGCTTCCGGCTTTCTTATCCGGGTATACAGCGGGGGCATTCTCGCAGAAATTGCCATATCTCACTGGCTGTCGATAATGATACTGCTGCTGGCACTCTTCCTGGTGCTTGCCAAAAGGCGCGACGACCTTTTTATCAAGACCGAAGACGGACAAACAATCCGCAAAACATCCAGCACCTACAACCTGGAGTTTATCAACTCCTGCCTTACTATTTTTTCGGCCGTCATTGTGGTATCGTACATCATGTACACGGTCTCGCCCGAAATTACGCGCAAATTCAATAGCGAGTACTTGTTTATAACCGCCATCTTTGTGATGGCAGGAATCATGCGGTATTTGCAGATCACGTTTGTGGAGCAAAACAGCGGATCGCCCACCACTGTGCTTATGACTGACAAGTTCATTATGTTTACAGTACTCGGCTGGATCGTCAGTTTTTATCTGATCATCTACGTCTCATAGCCGTGAGCAAAGCAATCGCCTTCTTCGATTTCGACGGCACCATCACCACCACCGATACATTGCTGGAGTTTATCCGCTTCTACCGCGGGGGTGCCCGGTTCGCGCTGGGTTTTGTCTTGCTATCGCCAGTGCTTGTTTCCATGAAACTTAGACTCATTCCCAATTGGAAGGCCAAGGAAATTGTGCTGCGTCATTTTTTCGGCGGCGAGCCACTGGAATTATTCAACGACAGATGCGCGGAATTTGCTTCATCTCGTATTCCGCTTTACCTGAGGCGTCGGGCAATGGAAACCATCAATCGCCTCCAAGCCGACGGCACCACGGTAGTGGTCGTTTCCGCTTCGCCTGAAAACTGGGTGAAACATGGTGCGAGCGCATGAGCATGGATTGCATCGCCACCAGGCTTGAAGTATCTGAAAACAAGATTACAGGGGGAATCGATGGTCGCAATTGCTATGGCGAAGAAAAGGTGAAACGCATCAAGGAAAGGTATGACTTATCGGCCATGACCACGATCCATGCCTTTGGCGATACGTCGGGTGATAAACCCATGCTTGCATTAGCCGACAACGCAGTTTACAAACCTTTCAGGGAAAGGGACTGAATCTATTTGTAAAATCTTATTTCGACCGACTCCGGTTTTGAAGCGGGTTCATCCTTCGCCATGATTTCGATCGAAAACGTGATCCTTGTAAAGTCGACACCCGCAAGTTGCATGTGGTTAACCATGGAAAGAATTCTGCGCTCGTAAGTATCGTTTGGCAAATCTTCCGATCGTTTGTAGGCAATCAGGTAGAGCTTAATCTCCCTGGTATCCAGTATTTTGTTGGCGATAAACCATAGCAACTCGCGCTGCGGTGTGGTGAGATCGACCACGCCCCTATCAAACTCGAAACTACGTTGAACCTTGTCGCTTCCAAGCAGGGCGTTCACGTCGGCAGGCAGCAGAAAATTTCTGGCGTCGGTAATGGGCGCACTCTTTACAATCTCAACTTTGGAAGAATACAAGTCGGCGGGTTTGCCGCTTGCAGCGCGCGAGAAATAAGCGATGCTGTCACCGTACACCGAGAAATAGGCATCAAACCCTTTCGTATTCACTTCGGGGCCAAGGTTGCGCGGACTCGACCAGGTTTCCCATGATCCATACAACCGGTCGCAGTAGAAGATGTCCACATCACCCTGTCCGCCGTGGCCGTTGCTTGCAAAGTATAACCGGTTCTTGTCGTCCGACAAAAACGGTGATATTTCGTATCCGATTGTGTTGATGGAGGGTCCAAGGTTTTTTGGTTGAGACCAATTACCATTTCTGTCCTTGAGCGAAACATAGATATCCTCTTCGCCTTTGCTGTCTTCGCCGCGCATGCTAATGAGGAGCACATCTTCAGCCGGCGCCATGTAAAACCCGAGGCTGGTGGAGTGATTGATGCCATCGACAGGAATTAGCTCAGGCTTTGTCCACGCGCCGGATACGCTGCGCGAAAAGTAAATGCCTTTTGTTTTTCGACCGCCTTGCGAATTCATCAGGTAAAGGGTCTTCCCATTTGCCGACGTCCCGATCACAACGTTGTTGTCGCGGTCATTCCACGGAAAATATCCTGACGTGGGTGCGATCCAGGATTGCGATCTTTTGGACGACCATACGTCGGATCCTCCAAATTTGCCACCCACATTCTCGTCGCACAACATGCGGCTGAAGAACAGATAGTCTCCATTGTATGACAGCAAAGGCATCAATTCCTCAGCAGCGGTACTCACGGGGAGCCGGCTCGGCTTCATGCAACTTGAGAATCTTTGGTTGCGCCGCTGCCGAACTTATACCTGCTAATGCCAGTGTCCAAAAAAATACCCTGCTTACCATAGAAAAGGCGTTAGCTTTTTGAAATTGC
>JAAURZ010000115.1 GCA_012031955.1 Bacteroidia bacterium | reverse complement strand
AATCGCCGCGCGTCCTTCTACCCTACCCTCACTGCCACGATGAGCATGGGCTACGCCGGCTATTACGACGAATTTGCTCCGGGCAAGCAATTGAACAACGATTGGATCAGCAACCGCTATGTAGGCATGTCGCTCAAGATACCTGTGTTCGACGGCTTTCAGCGAAACTTCAGCGTCAAGCAAAAGCAGGTCGCGGTGCGCCGCCATGTGAATACGCTGTCGATGATGAGGAGCATGGCCGGCAAAGAGCTGGAAGACGCACGCACCAGCTATGCGTCCAACCTGGCACAGGCGGAAAGCAGCAAGCGCAGCCTCGACCTTGCGGAACAGCTATTTGCCAGCGCACAAACGGAATTCGAAAGCGGTCTCACCACCATGACGGATCTGCTGAACGCGCAAAACGACCTGTCGGGCGCACGCACCAATTATACCACGGCCTTGCTGAATCTGAAACTCGCGGAGCTCGCATGGAAAAAAGCCAGCGGAACGTTGGCGCTCGAAAACTAAGGACTATAACCACAACACCAGTAAACAAACAAATATGAAAACCAAAATTATCGTAACAGGAATTGTAGTGGCCCTCATTGCAGGCACTGCGATCAAGCTCTTCAGCAACAAGGCTGAAGTGGAAGGAAACATTTACCGTCTCAACCCGGCGAGAAAAATCCTGGTAAAAGCGGACACCGTCATGCTGCAGGAACTCGCGAGAACGTTCACCTACACCGGCACGTTTGCCGCGTACCGCGAGGTGATGATCGTGCCACAGATACAAGGAGAAGCCGTAGGCGTATACTTTAATGAAGGCGAACTTGTAGCGAAAGGACAACGACTGTTGCCAGGTAGACGACGAGCTCCTCCAAGCCCAGTATCCTTCGGCACAGGCGAGCTATGAAACGGCCAGGAAGAACTATGAGCGTTACAAGAACGCGGCGGCAGGCGGCGGCGTAAGCCAATTGCAAATCGACAACTACTGGTTGAACCTCAAGAACGCCGAATCGCAACTGAAGCACCTCGCCAAGCAGATAAGCCTGAGCAGACTTGAAGCGCCTTTCGCCGGCACCATCACGTACAAAGATGTGGAGAAAGGCTCCGTGGTTGGTGGCGCCGCCGTAGCCCGCATCACCGATCTCTCGAAACTGAAACTGGAGATCACCATACCTGAAAAGAAATTGCGCTCTTCAAGCTCGGCGACAATATCGCAATCCGCACCGACGTGTATGCCGGCGAAGTGATTACCGGCAAGGTGGACTACATCGCAGCCCGTGGTGATGCCGCGCATGGCTATGCCGTGAAAATACTGGTAGACAACCACCGGCGCGACATGGTGCTGCGTGCCGGCATATACGGTACGGCTTCCGTTGCAAAAGACCTGCAAGCTGCTACGCTGATAGCGCCGCGGGCAGCGTTGCTCGGGTCGACCAAAAATCCGCAGGTATTTGTGATCCGGAACAACGTGGCAACGCTCCGCTCAATTGTGACGGGCTTTGCCAACAGCGAGACCGTAGAAGTATTGTCAGGGTTGCAGCCCGGCGACATTGTAGCAACGAGTGGACAGATCAACCTGGCGGAAGGCACCCACATTGAAATCATTCGCTAAAAGTCAAAACAAAGTATTATGAGTTTAACTGAAATATCTATCAAAAGGCCCTCGATCATCATTGTGATTTTCGCGGTGCTGATGCTGGGCGGGTTCTACTGTTACACCACGCTCCGCTACGAACTGCTGCCGCCGATGGAGGTGCCTACTCTGGTAATCACCACGCCCTACCCGGGCGCGGCGCCCAGTGAAGTAGAGCAAAGTGTAACAAAAAAAGTGGAAGACGTAGTATCCGCGCTCGACCGCGTGAAGAGTGTGCTGGCGCAATCATACGAAGGGGTTTCCATGATCGTTGTCGAGTTCTCGGTTGGTACAGACCTGGAGATGAAAGAGCAGGAAGCGCAACGCAAGATCAACAACATACTGAATACGCTTCCCGAAGATGTCGAGTCGCCGTCAATAGCGCGCGTGTCGCCCAGCGACAGGCCGGTTCTTGAACTCACCGTGGTTTCGTCCATGAACGCACGCGACGTATTTGAACTCGTGGAAGACGAGATACTGCCGCAGATTCAGCAAATAGAAGGCATCGGCGAAACGCGACTACTCGGAGGCCAGGAGCGCGAGATTAAGGTGAACGTGGACAAGAACAAGCTGATTCACTACGGGCTTTCTCTTTTACAGGTAACCAACGCCGTCAACTCCGCCAACCTCGATTTCCCCACCGGAAAAGTGAAAGACCGTGAAGACCAGATCACGGTACGGATGGCTGGAAAATTTTCGTCCGTTGACCAGATCAGGAAACTGGTGGTGGCCAGCATCGCGGGCAGCCCTGTGCGTGTTGAAGACGTGGCTGACGTGATTGACGGAAGTAAAGACCAGCAAGCGATCAACCGGTTCAATGGCAAAGAAGGCATTGGCATCAGCATAAAAAAGCAAAGCAATGCCAACGCCGTGCTCATCAGCGCCAGCCTGCGCAAGAAAATTGCGGCCATCGAAGAAAAGTACAAAGCTGAGGATGTGCATATCATTATCGCAGACGACACTTCCGAGTTTACGCTCGAAGCGGCCGACGCTGTAACCCACGACCTCATCATCGCCGTAATCCTTGTCGCTGCCGTTATGCTGTTGTTCCTGCACAGCATCCGCGATTCGATCATCGTGCTCGTAGCCATACCGGCGTCGTTGTTGTCCACCTTTATTGCGATGTACCTGTTCGGTTACTCACTCAACCTGATGACGCTGCTCGCCATGTCGCTCGTGATCGGCATCCTTGTCGACGATTCCATCGTGGTGCTCGAAAACATTCACCGTCACCTGCACATGGGCAAAGACAAGGTACGGGCCACGTTGGATGGCCGCAAAGAGATCGGGTTCTCGGCAATGGCCATCACACTTGTGGACGTGGTCGTGTTTGCACCTATCGCGATGATCGACACCATTATTGGCGACGTGCTCAGGCAATACTCGGTCACCATCGTAGTATCGACGCTCATGAGCTTGTTTGTGTGTTACACGCTTACGCCATTGCTGGCGTCACGCTTCGGCAGCGTGGTACATTTGAACCGCGCGAACTACTTCCACCGGTTTCTGCTGTCTTTCGAGGCCATGCTGGATCGACTCACTGCTGCTTACACCCGGCAACTTCAGTGGACGTTGCGTCACAAACTCGTTACCGCTGTGGCGGTCATCGCAACCTTCGTCGTGACCGGCGTGGTGATGCGCATGGGTATTCTCGGCCAGGAAATGGTAGCATCGGGCGATCGCGGTAAGATCCAGTTGAAGCTGGAGTACGACAAGCGAACCACGCTTACTGAAAACAATATCCGCACCCTGTCGATCGAGAACTATTTGTTGTCGCAGCCGGAAGTAAAAACGGTGTTTTCAAACATTGGCGGCGCCAGCACATCGGCGCTTGTGGCCACGATCGGCCAGGAAAACAAGAGCGAAACTGGTGGTCGGTCTTGTGGGTGTGCATGAACGGACTCGCAGTTCAAAGGATTTCATGCTGAAAGTAAAAAAGGATCTCGAATCATCATACCCCGGCCTGAAGGTCAACTCAATTGTGATCGGTATCACACAGTCGGAAGAGCCGATACAACTTGTCTTGAACAGTGAAGACAAAGAGGCACTCATGGCCGCCGCCACAGCGCTATCGACCCGCATCAAGAACATGCCCGGTGCCAACGACGTATCGGTGAGCGTGGAGGAAGGAAACCCGGAACTGGCTATCGACATTGATCGTGAGAAGCTTGCGCAACTTGGATTGAGCATCGCACAAGTAGGCTCCACAATGCAGAATGCTTACGCTGGAAATACGGACGCAAAATTCCGGGAAGGAAACAACGAATACGATATCAATGTAAGGTTCGACGAATTTGATCGCAACAACCCAATCGACGTGGAGAACATCAGCTTCGTAAACGGCAAAGGCGAACAGGTAGCACTATCGCAGTTCGCCACACTCAAGCAAGGCAGCGGACCTTCGATGCTCGAACGCAAAGACCGACGGACATCGGTGACCATCAAGAGCAATGTGCTTGGCGTAACGTCCGGTACACTTGCCAGGAACATCAACGAGTCGCTTGAACAAAATCCGTTGCCGGCGTCGGTGGAAGCGAAATGGACCGGCGACTTTGAAAGGCAGACTGATTCGTTCAAAGCCCTGGGCATCGCACTCGGCACAGCCCTGCTGCTGGTGTACCTCGTGATGGTGGCGCTGTACGATAATTTTGTGTATCCATTCGTGGTATTGTTCTCGGTACCCGTCGCATTGATAGGCGCGTTCATCGCCCTTAACCTCGCCATGAGTACGCTTAGTATATTCACCATGCTCGGCATCATTATGCTGATCGGACTGGTAATGAAGAATGGTATATTGCTGGTCGACTTTACGAACCACAAGAAGGAAGAGGGGCTCAGCACCTACGACGCATTGCTCGAAGCAGGCAAGGCGCGGCTTCGCCCAATTCTTATGACCACCATCGCAATGGTGATAGGCATGCTTCCCATTGCGCTTGCCAGCGGCGCCGGATCGGAATGGAAAAACGGGCTGGCTACGGTAATGATCGGCGGGTTGCTGTCTTCGCTCATGCTCACGGTGTTTGTAGTGCCGATGGCGTATTATGTCGTCGACAGGTTGAAGGAAAAACTTTCGCCCAAGAAAACAGTCGCGCTCGTTCCGGTGGTCAGCGAGCCCATGGCCCCCGGCACAACCATATTGTAAGCGTTAAGGGCGACTAAAAAACCGGGGAATACTGCAGGGTGAAGATTGGTGATTGGGAATTCCCTGTTACTGTGGATAGCAGCTCGCACATGGGTGTGGCTGCTTCCACTTTTTTACAACTTCACTTCATAGGGCTCTTGATTAACAAAAAAGGATCACCACAATCGTTTGCTGAAAACACCGGCCACAACGGGTTGAACAATCGCAAAGTGAAGTAACATTACATCTTTACACCGTTGCGAGATAACTGTCGTAAAATTGCAGTGTGAAACATGTTTCACGATAACTGATTAATGTGATGAAAGCCAACAATGATTTTTTTAGAAGGGCCTCTTTATTTACTATGAATGGCATGGTTGATCCGAGGATGATGCCCGGCTACGAGGGTGCGACGACTCCGGCAAAGCGCATGCGCGACAACACCGGCGTTTCGTTCTATGTGCGATTTTGGCTGAAAATTTTCAGCCTGAAAAACGCTGCACGCTGATTCAAGGCCGGCTCCAGGCCGACTTGAGTTCTGTCAACTTCACGTTGCGCTGCACAGCGCGCGCTTTCCAAACGCCTTGAATTGATTCAGCCATCCGTCCGGGAAAAATACAGCGGCAAGGTTGGTGCTGCCTTCATCGAAGAAGATTTCAACAGAAGCCGCATCGACAATCATCGTGAAGCTGACATTGTCTGAATCGCTTCGACGCGGTGCCTCAATGCGTTTGACAAAATCTTCGTAAAAATCAACATGGCCACTTTTACTTCGATCGATATAGAAAGTGTTGTTCTCTTTTTCAAACCCGATCGTGACTACGTTACCTTTTTCGTTGGACAATTCCACAATGAAGTCTGTACCAGGAAATGATCCTGTTACCCTGTATGGCGTGCCTGATGATATGTGGAACGCTGTGGTGTCGCCGATTGCGCTTATTTCGGCTTCCGCTTCCACAAGGCCGTCCAGTTCTTTCACAGGCGTTGAAGTAAGCACGTGCGAATGTGCCGACGTTTTGAGTGACAACGCGCGAGGCACAGTCATTGCGCTTCGCCAGGGTTCTGTCGGCACTGCCTGCGCATATAACCAATTCGACATCCAGCCAATAAAAATGCGCCTGCCATCACCGTCCGGTATATTATTGATGGTTACGCCGGCGTAATTGTCGGGGCCATAGTCAATCCAACCTGCATTCGTACCGGGCGTGTCGGAGATAAATCGTGTTCCATCAAAAATCGCCGACAAAAATATTGTGTACCTGATCCTCCGTTGGGAGCGCCTGGATTTATACTTACCAGCAACACGTAACGGCTTTTTCCGTTTTCATCTTTCATTTCAAACAAGTCGGGGCATTCCCACACGCCGCCGTGACCGCCGTCCGTCTTGCCAAACTCACTTAGCTTTTGCCACGTCTTCAAGTCGGGTGAACCATAGAACTCGATATGATCCTGCACGGCGAGCGTCATTACCCACTTGGCGATGCCGGGCATCCACGTAACTTTCGGATCTCTGAAATCACGAATGCCTGGGTTCGGCAACACAGGGTTCTTGTCGTACTTCGTCCAGGTGCGACCGTTGTCGGTGCTGAAGGCAATCGCCTGTGACTGAAATTTTGTTTCACCGGCTTTCTCTTTCACGGGGTCATGGTAAGTGAAGATGGCTACTACAGGCGGATGCTCCTCGGAACCGAAACCGCTGGTGTTGTGGGTGTCTACCACCGCGCTTCCTGAAAAATATAGCCGAGCGAATCGGGATAAAGCGCCACCTGCATGTGCTTCCAGTGCACCAGGTCAGTGCTGATGGCATGCCCCCAATGCATAGGCCCCCACACTGTGCTGTCGGGATAGTATTGATAGAACAAATGGTACTCGCCATCGAGGAAGAACATACCGTTGGGATCGTTCATCCAATGGGCTTCGGGAGAAAAGTGCACTTGCGGCCGGTATGCTTCGCCATAGTAGGCGATGGTATTCGAGGTCGGTAGGTCTGTCTGCTCGTTGTTGGTTTTGCAAGCGGCCATTGCCAGTAACGACAACAGCAGTATAAATTGAAAAGCACTTTTCATAATGTAAGCGTTCTGGTAGCTGTGATGGTTTTAATATTTCAATTTCGGAAGGTAACTTGGTGCACTCCAAACATCACGGAATATTTTAGTTTTTAAACACCAACATGGCAATTATTGTACGAAAAGCAAATTTCAATGACGCGTCCGACATCGCAGTCCTGGTAAATTCGGCCTATCGCGGCGACGAATCGCGGCAGGGCTGGACCACGGAGGCGGACTTGCTCGACGGCACCCGCATTGATGAAACCGCAGTGCGCGACTTGATCGACAAGCCCGACACGACGGTACTCTTATATATAATGGACGAAAAGGTGCTGGGATG
>JAAURZ010000114.1 GCA_012031955.1 Bacteroidia bacterium | reverse complement strand
AGCAGTACGCAAGTAGCGGCAGCCGCGGCGCCAGGCTCAGGTTACAATTTCTCACCGAGTCGGTAATCATGTCGCTGCTCAGCGTGGTGGTAGGTGTGGCCCTGGTGCAATTGCTGCTGCCGGCGTTCAACCAACTCACGGGCGTGTCGCTCGCGTTCCGGTATGAGCCGTCGCTCATCATCGGCCTTGTCGTTTTCTCAGTCGCGGTAGGTGTGCTGTCGGGTCTTTATCCGGCCATCGTGTTCTCGTCATTCTCACCTGTGAAAGCATTGAAGGGCAACGTGCAGCACGGCGAAAAAGGCGCATGGCTGCGCAACGTACTCGTTACCCTGCAATTTACGGCGTGCATGGCGCTGATTGTGTGCACAGTCGTGATCTTCAACCAGCTCGACTTCATGACCTCGCGCAACCTTGGATTTAACAAAGACCAGGTGCTCGTGCTGAAGCGCGCCTGGGGACTCGGCGACAAGAAGACTGCCTTCAAGCAGCAGTTACTTCACCTCGGCGGCGTGCAAAGTGTAAGCTTTTCGGAGACCACGCCCGGTCGCCACTTCAACGGCCATGGCCAGCGCTTCGCCGGCGAGCCGCAAGACGTGCAGCACACCATCTACCCGCTGATTGCCGACAAGGACATTCTGCAAACGCTGGACCTTGAACTGGTGCAGGGCCAGGGTCTCGATGCCGCCGATGCCGCGCACCCGAAAGCACTGCTGAACGAAGCCGCTGTGAAAGAACTGAACTTTGAAAATCCGCTAGACGAAAAAATTGTGTCGGGCACACTGGGCAACACAGAGGTGGATATCGCCGGCGTGGTGAAAGACTTCCAGTTCAAATCACTTCGGCATAAACTGGAACCCCTCGTCATTTATTCACTCGACGTCGACAACGACCCCCAGTTCCGCGCCAGCTTCGTACTGATCAAGATTAACACGGCAGATGTGCGGCAGACACTGGCCACCATTGAAGCGGAATGGAAAAGATTTCGAACAACTATCCATTCGAATACACTTTCCTCAGCGACGACTTCGACAAGTTGTTCGCGCGAGAGAAAACCATGTCGGTGGTGTACACCATCTTTCGGGCATTGCCATTTCCATTGCGTGCCTGGGGCTGCTCGGCCTCACCTCGTTCATGGTGAATCGCCGCAACAAGGAACTGGGCATCCGCAAGATCGTGGGTGCGTCGGTGGGCAACATCACACTCCTGCTGTCGTCGGGATTTCTCAAGCTCCTGCTGCTGTCGTTTGTCGCGGGCTCTGCCGCGGCCTGGTACCTGATGAGCCGCTGGCTCGACGGCTTTACCTACCGCACCGGCATCAGCGGCTGGGTATTTGCACTCGGCGGCATGCTTATGCTCGCCATCGCCGCCCTCGCCATGAGCTACCACCTCTACAAAGCCGCCACGCGCAACCCGGTGGAAGCGCTCAAGTATGAGTAATCCACGACATTGCTGTAGGGCATTGGCCTCTGGAAATTTCATTGTTTCAAAGTTGGGATAGTGGATGACGCGTATGACAGTGACCCAAGATATTACTGATGATTTTTTAGCAACTACAATTTCGGAATCATCAGTAATAGACATTAAATCATAACCACATCAACAGCCAATCGCACACAAGTTGATCGAGTATCATCCGTTGCAAAAAAAGTATCGACTACTTGCACCAGGCGAAGCAATTTTTCATAAATTCATATAAATCCTTTGCAGATTTTCTGCAGGTTCCGTTCTCTGGCTTCATGATGTATTAGGTTTTCGATCGTAAATGCTGGCTTCGTTATGGAAAATAATCCGTGGCGGCGGCCAGGACGATGCTCCCGGCGCCGCATTCGGTCATGCGTTGTTTCTCACATCATCTTCCAACCCACCAGAGCACCTCCTTAAATACTGATGATTTCTTAGCATTTCCTTTTGGAAATTCTATCCAAAAGCTTGCAGCGCATTATTTCCACTTGGGGATTCTGCAATAAACTTTGCAGGGACCAATTTTCGCCAGGAAATTCTTAGAAAAAAGTTGCAGCAGGCAATTTCCATCCGGGGATTCGCTAAAAAATCTTGCAGCAGGGTTTCCCCGTCGGGAAACGACCAGAAATTAGTTTCATTCGCTCCTTTCCCGACGCAAAGAGCCTCACTGCCGGCGCATGCCCCCTTCTAATCCAGTTTTATAACCTTTTAATAATTGAATCATGATCAAAAAGTTTAGAATCCGATTGCTCAGGAACAGCGAGTTCCTCCGCTTCCTTAATAACGTTTTGCAAATCGTAGGCCTCAACGGGGCCAAAGAGCTGCTCGTGGAAAACGAATTCAGCGACATGAAGACGAAAACACTGGAAGCGGAAACGTTTTTCAAGAAAATCATGGCCAACGAGCTTACCGAAGAACTGATAGACCTCGACCGCAAGCGCGACTACCTGATCATCTCACTGGAGAAAATGATTGAAGGAAGCACGAACCACTACGACGACGCCCTCGGCCAGCATGGCCGCCTGCTGCACGCGCATCTGCAGCAGTACGCAAGGGCATCGCACGCGAGGCGTACCAAAGCGAGACCACCATCCTCAGCAGCCTTGTGCGCGACTGGGAGACGCGCAAGGACTTGTCAGCCGCCATCAAAGCGCTGCAGCTCGAAGGATGGGTCACCAACCTCAAAGACGCCAACACCGCGTTCGACACCCGCTACGTGGACCGTGCGCAGAAGGAGGGAAACACGATTACCGAGAGCCTCACTACCCGGCGCGGCGATGTAACGGAAGCATACCTCACACTGCGCAACAGGCTCAATTCGTGGCACAACGTGAAGTACGGCGAAGACCCGTTCGGCAAAACCGTGAACGCCATCAACGCCCTCATCGATCGCTACGTGCCCCTCACGGTGTCGCGCACACGTGTGAATGAGGAACCGGGAGAGCGCGACGCCTGTGGTGTCTTAGGTTGTAATGTGATAGTAAAAATCCACCGCGCAAACGGTGGATTTTTTGTTTAAGGCGATGTTTTTGTTAAATATATCCACGGTACAATGCCGTTCGCATTTTCTTGTTGACTCTTATTTAATTTTTTTAAGTTTGCTCCGCCGTTGAATTTGATCACCACCTAGGTTTTACTGAATGTGTTGTAGGTTAGAAAACGACGCCATGCATACGCTGCCGTTGTGACATTCAATGGCTTGTGCTTATAAGCCACTAATAAGATTAAGATAAAGACATGTTGTTTCGTGTTGCAATTGCTATCGTATTTACGTTTGCGAGTGTAAAGGGATACTCGCAAATAGATTTCCCTGCTAAAACTTCTACTGACGAGTATACGCCAGCTGCGCCCACGGCCGCGGCCATGAATGAGTATGGAAATATTCCGGTGAGTTATCATACTGGAATACCGAATATTGAGATTCCTATTTTTAATGTGTCGTTAAAAGACTTCACCCTGCCCATAAGCCTTAGCTATCATGCGGGCGGCGTTCGTGTGGACGAGGTGGCTTCACGTGTAGGCCTCGGATGGACGCTGAACGCCGGCGGATCGGTCACTGTCGCGGCCGTTTCGAAGGCAGATGATCAAACAGAACTTTGGGAAATGCCACCAATTCCATGGTCTAAAGATTACAACGAGGCACTCGGTTATACATATCACCAGAACCATCCGGAGTTAGGTTATAATTTTTTGAAAGGCGTTTTCAGTCTTCTCAATACGCCCAATGCCACTGGACAGAATGCCAATTTCGAGCCTGATGACTACTCCTATAATTTTGGATCCTACTCCGGCAGATTCATAAGGCTCAATCGCGACTCGAACTACTTTCAAACAATGCCGTTGAGCACACTGATAATTAAGGACGACTACAACGCTATCGATGAGAACGGTGTGGAATACTTTTTCGACGAGGTAGAAGTATCCGGAGGCACCGATCCCTGGACGCCGACGAAAACCCGATATTTAACGAAGGTGAAAACATTGGAAGGAGACTCCATCATGCTCGAATACGATGACGAAACGTTCTGCTACTTTACATCAATGAGCCAGGTAATGCATATTGTCCCCCCCTAACCATGACGGGTACACCATTCCGGAAGAATATGCACCCACCACGTATAACAAACTCTGGGTTGATGCAAAGCGACTGAAGCGCATAACCTCCTCGAATGGAACCCTTGTGGAATTTTGTTTATGAAACAGCGCCGCGTACCGATTTGCCAGGCACACATGCACTCAAAGAAATAAAGGTCAAATACGTCGTTAATCAGGACACAGTAAGCGTGACCAACTATTCTGTTTACACGCACACCGATGGTGGGTCGACCACCTTCAGCTATGATTGCGAAAGCGTGGATCCGGAGAATGATGCTTCACAATACAGGCGACTGATGCTTGATTCCGTGAGGCAGGAGGGCATGCCTGCTTACAGATTTGTGTATAATACGTTGGGTTTACCCAAAAGAATGTCGACTGCGCAAGATTACTGGGGATATTATAATGACAATTCGCAAAACACGCTGGTGCCCTCGATACCGAAGTTGTTCTTTACCGGTGCAGACCGCACACCGAATACCACCAACATGCACGCGAGGTCTCTTGAGAAAATCTACTGGCCCACGGGTGGGTATACGGAATTTGTTCTTGAACCGAACGACTATTTTCTGGAAGAAGAAGAACAAGTCGAATTTGAAACAACGGGCATAGTAACAGCGACGGCCAATCAGTCGACTTCGCAATCATTCACTATTCCTTCTGCCATTTACGGCGACGTAAAATAACGTATTCGCAGGATGTTGATTGCCAGGCGGAATTACCAAGCCGGGCGATTCTTTTACCTACCTAATCAGTACTAACTCCGGAAGTAGTTCCAATACAGACGTGGTAACACTTGTACCCGGCAACTATCAACTCACAGTGAATAATATTGCCGGTGATACCGCATCGTGGGTCAAGCTTGAGTGGGTGACAATAGACACCGTGACGGTGAACGCAAACAGGACCGGCGGTGGCTTGCGATTGAAGGAGATCAAATCGTACAATACAGACAATACATTGCTCACCAAACGATATTATGAATACCGGGTGCCGGGCACGTCGAAGTCAAGTGCATTGATTGGCCGAATACCGGATCCGTATCTGCAGTATACCGAACGCGATAAACGGTGGAGACCGAGAACTCCCTTTCCCGGTGCCGATGTGTACTATACAATAGAGTGGGTGTACACCACCATTCATTCCAGTGACGTATCGAACGAGGCGCGACCTGTAGGTAATAACATTTCTTACGAGTATGTAACGGAGTATAATTATGATGCAAATGCCGGCAAGACCGTGTACAGGTTCTCAAAGCCAGACTATTTTTTGCCGGGCGCAACTTGGGTGGATACCTACCTTGATCCTGTTGTAAAGGGAAAGCCACTTGAAACCACGCATTATCGAAAAGGTGTTTTGCAGGGAGAATATTATCCGGTGAACCGGGAAGAAACTTCGTATTATTTCTCAATACCGCCGGACTCAACCTACCAGGCTGGATATAAAATCAAAATGCTGGCATCGGAGATAGACGAGGTAATTGAGTTCGCGCACTTTTTTTATCCCTCGGAATTTCTCATCTACAACTACACGCAGAATAACTACTGGGTTGCGCCGAAGGAAAGATTAGTAACACAATTTGAAACAGACACTACCAAGTATACACAGCAGTATACCAAGTTCGACTATACAGCTCTGCTGGTGTCCAAGGAGACGACCACTACAAGTGTGGACACGCTGGTGACAGAGTACGATTACTTTCATCCTAACATTTCGATATACGACCACTTGAACCGGCCAAGCGAGATTATTAGGAAGTGGAGGCGTGACTCACTGGTTAAGGACGTTTTTGACGCACGTAAATTGACGTACGCTTACAACGACACCACACACGTGCTCCTGCCTTTAGAACTATATCGGGCCGAGCTGGTGGAATTGAAAGGTGACTATGAAGTATCGTCCTACTATGTGCCGGAAGTCACGTTTGAATCGTATGACTCAAGTGGGAACCTTCGTAGTATTGTTGATAAGGCTGCTGTAAGGACCTCCTTCATTTGGGGCCCTAATAATATGGTGCTTGCCAAAGCCACCAATGCCAATCCGGATCAGATTGCCTTCACGAGCTTTGAATATGGCGCGTCAGGGGGAGGATGGACATACACAGAAAACAGCGGCATAACGGCAAAAACGGGTAGCAAGTCGCATGTGTTGAACGGTGCGAACATATCGCGTTCAGGTCTTGATGCCGGAACAGCGTACACACTTTCATTTTGGACCATCAATGGTAATCCTTCCGTAACAAACACCACTTGGAACAACAGTCACCCAACACCCGGTTCCGAATGGGTATACTGTGAATACATCGTGGCCGGAACTGCGACTGTAACCATTTCCGGAACGGGGACCACGGCCATTGATGAATTGAGGTTGTATCCAACCGATGCACAGATGACAAGCTATTCGTATAAAGACGGCTTTGGCGTAAACAGCATGACAGACCCCAATGGCCTGTCTGCCTACTTTGACTACGACGACGTCGGACGGCTTAAGTTGAGCTTTGATGATGACCGAAATATAGTAGTGCAGGTTCAGTACCAATACGGGTCGGCCGCCAACGTGGGCTTGAATCAGATCACCACCAATGCGATCAATAAAGCCGGCATTACGTGGGAAGGAAATATTCCCGCGACGGTATCGGATTCTTTGAGCCAGACGATCAAATATTTTGATGGCCTTGGTAGGCTCATTCAGACGGTAATCACACGGGGCTCCCCGGATAGTGCCGACATCGTTCAGCCGATGGTATACGACAATTATGGCAGAGAAGCCTACAAGTATCTGCCCGTTGTAACTGGTTCCGACGGGCTGTACAAAAGCAGCATTGTTAATCCCTTTACACACGCCTATTCCGGTGCCGCAGCAAGCTTTTATGCCCCCGGTTCCAACAACGATATAGCCGACGATTCGATTCCCTATTCCGTGACCCGCTTCGAACAGAGTCCGCTGAGCAGGGTGATTAAGCAAGGCGCGCCCGGTGCGGCCTGGCAACCTAACGATACACTATACAGCACGACAGATCATACCGTGAAAATGCGCTACACGTTCAACGACTCGGCCGATGTGGTTTTGTTC
>JAAURZ010000113.1 GCA_012031955.1 Bacteroidia bacterium | reverse complement strand
AGCACAAATGAATCCTGCCGATACATTGCGAAATGAATGATCCGGCGTCCGGAACTTCCACAGATAACGACGACGCGTCTGGTAATCAAATTTTCGGCAAGGGTGAATTGAAAATTTATTGAAAAAGTGCGCTAGTACACGTCGACTATTGAAAATACAATTGTGCTTGAAAAGAGGGCCATATTCTGTATCTTCATAGTTGCTGACGTGTAAAAAATCAAATGTTACCTCGCTATTCATTCATTTGCTTGCTCCTGGTGAGCGGCGTTCTTGCAGGTTGCAACAAGAAAAAGACTTACACCGTAAAGATGGAAACGGTGGATGTAAGCAGTTTTGACGACATCCTTCCGCTTACCGACACGCTGGTAAAGCCCATCGTCTACAATCGTTTGCCGAGCTTCGGAAACCTTCCCGTCAAAAAAATTAAATCCAAGTTCATCGCGGCCACACTGCCATCGATACTGATCGCGAAGCATCAATACGCCACCAACCAGCAGCGGGTTAGGTGGTTGAAGGAGAAAAAATGGTGGACACCGGAAGACAGCACTTTTTACCTGGGCCTGAAGGACAGGTTCAGAGCCACCGACACCGACGACCTGATTGTGCGGCTGGAGACACTACCTGCCAGTGTGATACTTGCGCAGGCCGCCATTGAAAGCGCTGGGGCAGTCGCGCTTTTTCGTACAGGGAACAACCTGTTCGGCATGTGGGCTTTCAACAAGAACGAGCCCCGCATTGCGGCGCGCATCAAGCGAAGCGACAAGACCATCTACCTGCGAAAATACGACGACATAACGGCCTCTGTACTCGACTATCTCCAAAGCCTTGCGCGAACGAAAGTATATGCTGACCTTCGAAATACGCTCCAGCAAACACGCGACCCGTATGCACTTATCCCGCATCTTCAATATTTCTCGGAACAGCGAACGGCCTACACCAAAAAAATCCGGAAGCTCATGGAGCAAAACGACCTCCCGCAATTTGACAAGTATCAGTTGGACCCGGCATTCCTGGTGGAAGTGGAAGAAGAATAGCGAACAGCTTTTTGCCGCCGTGGCGTGTACGCTGTTGTTATCGTGCCAGGGCACTGCCGCGCAGGAGGAATCTCCCGTCGCGCGACATCACAAGGAAGTGGTCTGCCTTGTGTATCATCGCTTCGGCGACAGCCGATTTCCCAGCACCAACGTTACCCTCCGCGACTTTGAAGCGCATCTCACCTACCTGAAAAAAGAAGGCTTTCGCGTGCTCCCATTCTCCGAAGCCCTGCGATATCTGAACGACGATACACCAGCTGCGAAGACGGTTGCGATCACCATCGACGACGGATACAAAACGTTCTATAAAAATGCACTGCCACTGTTAAGCAAGTTCGGCATGCCGGCCACATTGTTCATCAACACCGAAACCGTGGGAGGCAACGACTACATGGACTGGAGCGAACTGAAGGAAGCTGTGGCGCATGGCATCGAAATCGGAAACCACACACACTCGCACGCTTACTTTCTAAACCTGGCCGATGCAAGCCGCTACAATGAGTTCAGGCGCGAACTAAAGCTCAGCCAGGAAATAATCGGGGAACACCTGGGCCTATCGCCCGAAGTGTTCGCTTACCCATACGGCGAGTTTGATGATACGATGAAATCGATGGTGGAAGATTTTGGTTTCATTGGCGCCGCGGCGCAAAACTCGGGCGTGATGAGCAATGACGCGGACTTGTATAGATGTCCGCGCTTCCCGATGTCGGAGTCGTACAGCGACATGAAGCAATTCGCCGAAAAGATCAACATGCGTCGCTTGAGAACACTGAATGAAACGCCCGCGTCATTTCTGCTGCCAAAGAATGAACAGCGACCTGAGTTGTCGGTGACACTGACGCCAGGTCAACAAATCAACGTGCGGCAAATGCAGTGCTACGTACAGGGCAGCGCATGCAAGATAAGCTTGAAAAAGGACCGCGAAGGCAACGACGTGGTTGTCGCGTATCCGGATCAACCTATTGGAGGCCGCCGTCGCACGCTTTATACATTGACGGTGCGCGATAGTACCGGCGCGTGGCACTGGCTCAGCCATTTGTGGATAAACCCCACAGTGAATTAAGCAAAAAAGGCGACGGCATTGCGCTAACCACCGTTATCAGTTCACCGGCAGATCATAATCGTTGATGGTCAGTTCTACATCAACAGCAGCGTATGCTTTCACGTTATCTTTGCGTCAACACAACCATTTAAAACTATGCAAGTGCCTTCCCTTTTTGCTTATACTAGAGATCAATGGCGAGCATCGACAACGCCGACTTCTTGAATGCACGGCCAAAGGGCAATTCCCTTTCATGCAGCTCAACGCCGTCATTCGATATGGATTTGATCCATTTTGAGTTGACAATAAAAGAGCGGTGTATTCTCACAAATGGCGGCGTCGGCAATTTGTCCTCCTGCGTCGAAATGTTTTCGCGCGATACCAGCACAGTGCTTTGAAGGTGAATGCGTATGTAGTCGTCGAGGCTTTCAATAAACCGAATGTCATCCACCAGTACCTTATGTACTTTCCTGTCAGCTTTTATGTAGACGTAGCCCGTCTCCTCCCTGGCATCGGAACGCTGTCGGTGGGTGGCGGTCTTCAGGTCGAAAAACTTATTCACGGCCCTGAGCAAACGATCAAACGAAATCGGCTTCAACAAATAATCCACCACGTCGAGATCGAATGCCTCCGGGGCGTAGTCGCGGAAAGCGGTAGTGAGAATGATCGCGGGCGGATGCTTGAGCGTCTGCACGAGTTGCAGGCCGGTAAGCTGGGGCATTTGAATGTCAAGAAACACCAAGTCGACGTGTGTTCGTCGCAGCAGGTTGGCTGCGTCCAGGGCGCTCGCACATACCCCTGCCAGCTCAAGCCCTTCCATTCGCGCGGCATGCGAGGCGATGAGGTTCCGCGCCAGCGGTTCGTCATCCACAATCAGGTATGTAAACTTTTTCATGGCTGTAGAATCAATTTAGCAGAAAAAACCCGGTCATCCGAGTATGTCTCCAACGAATAGCGTTCGCCGAGAACGAGGTCGAGCTGATGTCGCAGGTTATCGAGGCCCAATCCACGCCGTTGCAACTGACCCGATACACTGTTGGTAACGGAAATTGCAAGGCCGCTGGCACCGGGTGCTATTTGCAGGTTGATCCACGATGGCTGCGCCGATGGCATCACTCCGTGCTTGAATGCATTTTCCATCAGCGTGATCAGCGTCATGGGAACAACAACATAGTTGTCAATTTCACCAGTCACTTCTATGTCTATAGTGACCCTGTCGCGGTAGCGCATTATTTCCAGTTCTACAAAATGCCGCACCTGGTCCAGTTCTGTGCGGAGCGCAACTTGCTGACGGCTGCCCGCGTGCATCACGTAGTCGAGTATTTCACTCAGGGCGAGAATGGCCTTCGGCGCATCGTCCGACTTTTCGCTGGCGAGATAATACAGATTATTGAGTGTATTAAAAAGAAAATGCGGGTTGAGCTGCGCTTTGAGCAGCTTCAACTCCGCCTCCACTTTTTCGCGCATGAGCGCTGGTAGTCTTCGCGTGACTCGCGCCAATGCAGCACCATCTTGATGGCAACGCCGAGGAATACGGCCATCAGCATCGAGGCCAGCAAAAAAACTACATCGAAAGACGCAGGACTCATATGCCGGATATTCACTTCCGACATCACCATCAGCGTGAGCATCGAGATCACCATTGCGAGCAGCACGGCACCAAGCATGGTGTAAACAAAATAGAGAAGAAAAAAAACGTACCGCCCTTTCATAAGATACCGCGGCACGAGATAATAATTGAGAAGATACGTTGACGTAATCGTGACCGGCATGAGCAGGCCCACGAAAAAGAAAGTCTGCCAGTAATTGCTGTTTCGGCGGCCAAAAAGCAACCACATAAAACACGAGTATGAGCAGCCAGTAGAATACATGGATCACCCACCTGTGGCGCGCGAACATCCAATCTATAAGGTGAGCCGGCGTTTTCATCTTCCCGCTAGTTAGCAAAAATCATCGGCTGGCCCAGCACAACATGCACATAACAAGGTTGACACGGGGTTTTCGACAGATTTAAGTACCCTTTCGCCAAAACCGGCTTCGCACCAACAGTATCGCACATCAAAGTGGTTGACGATCGCATTTGCCTGCGGCGAACGAAATTATTTGCGAACCTTGTCATGTACAAAACAAAAACTAAACTTTACACCTATGCTACTAGCCACATCCTTGTTTGAACTTCATGTTCAGGGTGGATTCGACCACATGGCCCCACTGAGTATTACTTTCGTTGTGAATATCGCCGTGATCGTGTACTGTTTGTCGATGCTTATCCGCAAAAAACAAATCAATCCGTTCTGGCTCGAAGCCGTCAAACAAATCGGCGGCTTTGCGGCGGCGCTTGGCGCTTACAGCACGTTGGTCGGGCTCTTTCAGGCATTCAACTCTTTGGAGGGTTCCAAGGAGGTAATTCCGTTTCCTATGATTTCGGGTGGCATGAAAGTGGCCCTGATAACCGTACTTTATGGACTCATCATATACTGCATTTCGCTCGTAGCCTACATCGTCCTTCGATTTCTCACCAGAAAACAAGTGCAAGCATGACAACAACCGTCCTGATGGTTTGGGTTAACCTGGTGGTGGTGTCGTTTGCTATCGGCACCATCACCCGAGGCGGGCCTTCGCGAAGCGCTATAAAACACATCGGGCTTTTGACGCTGGCCGGCTTTACACTCAACGCCTTCCTCGCGCTCTATGCGATGCTCGTTACCTGGGAAGCACTGCCGCCAAACGCCAATTGGTGGAGCGCGTTTCATAACAATATTTATGTGGTTATCACGCCGCTAATTTCTGCCATTATCTATGCCGCCATTATCGTTGCCGTGGCATCCATTCTCAAAAGAGCACCCGCCAAGTAAAACAGGCACGTACCACATCATACTTTTTTGTGTATCTTTCCCGGCCAATACAACCCGTTACTGATTATCGATTCCAACACCTGATCCTTGAAAATACAACTAGTATTCTGTTTTCTCCTGGCTGCCACATATGCCTCTGCCCAGAACACCCTTTTGCCAGGCCATGAATTTTATCTCAAACAAATGGGCGACGCCAAAGACTCGGTATATAAGGAGGCTATGTCGCATTACGACCAGTTCATTGCAAAGTATCCGGACAGCGTTCGCGCAAGGCTGGAGCAATGCAGGCTGATGCAGCACGCCTACTACGACGCCTACGAAGAGTACAATCCGTTGGAAGAAGAAGCGGAAGCGTGCGCGCGCAACCTGGTGAAGGATTTTGCAGATGTGCCGGAGGTGCGCTTATACGCGATGGACTATATCTATGGCGATTCGGCCATCACTTACTTGCAGGACCTGGAAAAGCTGGCCAGAGAACAGCCTGCCCGCTGGCAACATCACCTGTGGAATGTGTACCAACTGATGGCGCAGAGACAGGAGTACGATGACAACAACTTAGAAGTGCTCCACTATGCCTCGATGGCGATGGAGGAAAACGATACGCTCGACCTGACAATTCAAAAAGCGCGCGCCGAGCAAGCGCTGGGTCGAAACAACGACGCAGTCGAAACACTGCTAAGCAAAATGGACTCTTCGCAGGCCGGGTACTACTACAATCAGAAAGGGAAGATGCTGCTTGAACTGGGCGAACCGGAAAGAGCACTTGAAATACTAAAGATGGCCTCGCGCGACACGAGCAACTGGCAAGACCTGGAGTCGCTTGCGCAGGCGATGATCGACAATGGCGTACCGGAGGCGGCGAGGGACTACCTTTTAAAGAACCGCGATCGAAACACCTGGAACAAGACTCCATCACTAATAAAACTGCTGGAGTATGACCTGAAGTATAAACGAGACTCAGCAGGTGCGTCATACGATCGCTATGTGAATGACAATTTCTGGGACGATGGAATGGGTGTCTACCGGCTGCGTGTGCTTGTCGCAGATCCCGGTCATCATTGGACGTGGAGCGATGCCGGTCGCTTGCTGGTACTGCTGGCGTCAGTCGTTTGTATTTTGTTATTGCCGTATCTGTGGATACTGCCTATCCATTATATCGGCACCTGGCTTCGCAGTCGCGGGCGGCAGTTTGAACTGTCGCCATTCCGCTGGACGATGGCTGACTTCTGGATGGCTTCCTCGCTGTGGCTCATGGCCAGCCTGATAGCGGGATTGTTTTTTAACTACCGCGGCATGATGTCTTACTTCGACGACAGCATCAGCCTTGATACGGTGCTTCCTGTCAATACTATTTCGGCCAACCTGTTCCTGTGCTTTACGCTCGCCTGTCTCGCTGTTACCTACTGGGGTTTGTGCGGAAGTCTGATTGGTCGCTGATTTTACCTGGACCCGCCAAGTGGGGCAGCGCAATAGGTACCGGCATCGGGCTCGCTATTGTGCTTCGGCTTGTAGTTGTAATCTATGTACTGATGCTGAAAGGGGCGAACTTCGATCCTGCGGCGCTGCTCACCGTGAATGACGACATTCTTTCCATAAACCAGTTCTACCATCGCTGCTTGGCTTCTTGTTGGTTGCCGTGGTAGTTCCCTTCTACGAGGAAGTAATCTTCAGGGGTATTGTTCTTTCGGCGCTCGAGCGTCAGTTGCCGTTCATGTTTGCCAACATTTTGCAGTCGGGTACTTTTGCGATACTGCACGAAGACTGGAAGATGCTGCCATTCTTTTTTACCTTCGGCATGGTGGCCGGCTATTTTCGCAAGCGAACCAACAATCTCTCCATTGGTATTGTAATGCATATGGTCAATAATGCCATCGCCTTCATAGCGACAACGGCCCTGCACTAGTAGCGCATTCCTCAGGGAAGGGTGAATGCCACAAAGGCGTCGCCCGAGCGCGTGCCCAATTTGCCGCCGCCGCATGCAATCACGATGTATTGCTTTCCATTCAACGCGTACACTGCCGGTGTGGCGAAGCCTGGCGCGGGCAGATCGTACTCCCACAGCAACTCGCCACTCCCCTTATCGAAGGCTCTGAACTTGCCATCGCGCGCGGCTGCAATAAACACGAGGCCGCCGGCCGTTACCACAGGGCCGCCGTAGTTTTCAGTTCCTGTCGGCGGCACGCCCTTCGCTTTCAACGATTCATATTCGCCGAGCACCTGCTTCCAAACCAACGCTCCGGTGTTAAGATTGA
>JAAURZ010000112.1 GCA_012031955.1 Bacteroidia bacterium | reverse complement strand
TATCGATCACGTCCTGCCACCGCTTGTCGTTCTTGCTGCCAGGCACGTTGGTGTGAGCGAGTTCATCGACGATCACAATTTCCGGGTGGACGTTGATGATCGCCTGCAGGTCCATTTCTTCCAGCTCTTTTCCTTTGTAGAAAATGGTCTTGCGCGGTATTAGCGGAAGGCCCTCCACCAGCATGTGCGTTTCCTTGCGGTTGTGTGTTTCGATATAGCCTACCATCACGTTGCCCCCGTGCTTCAGCAGGTCGTGCGCTTCCTGCAACATACGGTAAGTTTTTCCAACGCCGGCAATCATGCCAATGTATATCTTGAACTTGCCCCGTCGGGCGTTGCGTATGAGGTTGAGAAAATGCTGTACCGATTGCTCGCGCGCTTCCATCTTGCTTATGTGCTAGAAACTCAGGGCCAGCGAAGTGCCGGCGAAAATATTGTTGTCCGTAAAACCTGTTCCTTCGGCAAACACCGGGTCGGGGCTAAAGAACCCGCGTACCTCCGTTCGCCAGACTACGTTTTCGGTAACCTGGTGATCGGCGTTGATCGACACACCCGTCGTTCTGAATCCGGCGGCCGGCGAAGCGATGATCACGTTGTGCGCGTCGTGGTAATACTCACCGCGCGCGGCTACGTTCCACTTCTCACCGGCGGTCACACTTACGATCGCGACCGCGGACCACCACGAATTGAGGTCACTGTCGTCGACACTTTTTTCTTCGCCGCCAATGTCGAATGCCACCGTAACGGCAACCCTGCCTGCAGGCTGGAATATGGCGTAGAGGTCGTGAAAGTAACGCATCCTGCGTCCGGCATCCGGCGTGTCGGCACCTACAAAGGTACTGCTGTTGATCGTCCATGCGTCGCCGGGTCTGAATGTTAATTGCGTGCCGAATGCCGGGAGCGAATTTCCGTCCACGCGCTGAATGCGCTGCCAGCCATTGAGTATCAGGGCCGACATAAACCACCTGTCGTCGGCGGTGGTGTACGACAGTTTTACGCCTGCTTCATAGTAGGGGCTGTTCTCGGCCATCAGGCTGCGCGTGAGGGTCGAGCAGTCTTTGCCAACGGCGCTTTCGAAACCGATGTGCGATGGAAAAATGCCGGCGCGACCCACAACGCGTTGCCGCGGAAATTTTCACACCGATGTTCGCCTCATAAATATTTTTGAGCACGCCAGGTTCCGCGCTCAGGTTCGCGTTGGCGTACGTGCCGGCCATGAGCGCCAGATTCGCCCGCACTTTCGTGGTATTGTATGACGCTTTCAACAGGCCCAGGTTCAGGGTTACTTCATTGTGCCGGTTGTGCGAGTAGATAAAACCAGGACGTGTGTTGTCGGCGGGTTCATTAAAGTCATATATATAGTATACTTCGGCATAGCCGGAAATGATCAATCCGGTGTCTTCGGGTTCGTCCTGGCCAAACGCGGCGGTGTAAGCGCATAGGGCGAGCGTGAGCAAATACCTGGTCATGTGGCAAACGGTTTGGTTAACGATTTCGAGATTCATCCAGCGCAATATTAAGACAAAGGACGTTAACGCGCGATGTCCCGAACAAACCCCAAAGGGGCGCCTCCGTGTGGGCTTTCACAAGTGCTTCCAATCGCTGCTTGTCCATGTTACGCGCCCGCGCAATGCGGTCGATCTGAATGCGCGCAGCCTGGGGTGAAATATGCGGGTCGATGCCGCTGCCGGAAGCAGTGATTAAATCAACCGGTATGGCGTTTTCCGATATGCCCGGATTCGCCTGCAATATCTCGTCGATGCGCGACTGCACGTCGGCAAGATACGCGGCATTCGACGGTCCTTTGTTGGAACCACCAGTAGCCGCCGCGTTGTACGCCACCGCCGACGGTCTTCCGTGAAAGTACTTGTCTTGCCCGAACTGCTGGCCTATGAGTGTGAAGCCCACCTCCCGGCCATCAAGCTTGATGGTCTCCCCGTCACCGTTTCCCGGCGCTGCAACGGAGGCGATACCCGTTATCAACAAAGGGTACAACACGCCAAACAGTATAATGGTAATAGCAGTGAGTCTGATGGCGGTTAAAATGTAATTTTTCATATCAAGAGAATTTAGAGATTAAAACAAGGGTGCTATCACAAGGTCGATCAGTTTTATGCCGATGAACGGAACAACGACACCGCCCAGTCCGTATAAAAACAGGTTTCGCGTAAGCAATGCACTGGCGCCTATCGGCTTGTACGACACCCCTTTGAGGGCAAGCGGAATAAGTAAGGGTATGATGATAGCGTTGAATATGACGGCCGACAAAATGGCCGTCTGCGGACTGGCCAGTTGCATGATGTTGAGCGCCTGCAATGAAGGAATGGACACCATGAAGAGCGCGGGTACAATGGCAAAATATTTGGCCACGTCGTTGGCGATGGAAAAGGTAGTAAGTGTGCCGCGCGTGATGAGGAGCTGCTTGCCGATCTCAACTACTTCGATCAGCTTGGTTGGGTCGTTGTCGAGGTCCACCATGTTACCGGCTTCCTTGGCAGCCTGCGTGCCGCTGTTCATCGCCACGCCCACGTCGGCTTGCGCGAGCGCCGGCGCGTCGTTGGTGCCGTCGCCCATCATGGCTACCAGTTTTCCTTCTGCCTGCTCCTTGCGAATGTATTCGAGTTTGTCTTCCGGTTTCGCTTCCGCGATGTAGTCATCCACACCCGCCTTGTTAGCGATGTACTTTGCGGTAAGCGAGTTGTCGCCGGTTACCATCACCGTCTTCACGCCCATCTTACGCAGTCGCTCAAAGCGTTCGGTAATGCCGGGCTTAATCACGTCCTGCAACTCCACAGTGCCCATCACTTTATTGTTTTGTGCTACTACCAGTGGCGTGCCTCCGTTGGCGGAGATCGAATCCACAATGTCTTTTACTTCTTTTGGAAAATGCTCGCCGCTTTTTTCCACCATGTTTCGAATGGCGTCGTACGCACCCTTGCGGATGGTACGGCCGTCGAGGTCGATGCCTGACGTGCGTGTCTCTGCCGAGAACTTGATGATGCGTGCCTGTGGTAATCCGTGCGATATGTCGGATGCATCGCCCATGGCGACCGGGTGTTTAAATCCTTTTGTCGCTGCCAGCTCCACAATTGATTTCCCCTCGGGCGTCTCGTCGGCCAGCGACGCAATGGTGGCGCTCTCTATCAAGTCATCGTCGTCGATGTTGGGTGCGGCATAAAATTGGGTTGCCTTCCGGTTTCCTATTGTGATGGTGCCGGTTTTGTCGAGCAGGATGTGTCTAGATCGCCGGCAGTTTCAACCGCCCGGCCCGACTTGGAGATGACGTTGGCCTGCAGCGCTCTGTCCATGCCGGCAATACCGATGGCCGACAAAAGTCCGCCAATGGTGGTGGGAATAAGGCACACAAACAGCGCTATCAACGAGCCGATGGTAACGCTGGCTCCGGCATAATCGCCAAACGGTTTGAGCGTGACCGTTACGAGCAGGAATACGATGGTGAAACCGGAGAGCAGCAGCGTGAGCGCGATTTCGTTGGGTGTCTTCTGCCTGCTTGCGCCTTCCACGAGCGCGATCATTTTGTCGAGAAAGCTCTCGCCCACTTCGGAGGTGATCTGCACCTTGATTTTGTCGGAAAGTACTTTGGTGCCGCCGGTCACGGAGCTGCGGTCGCCGCCTGCCTCGCGTATCACAGGGGCCGATTCGCCTGTGATGGCGCTCTCGTCGATGGTGGCGATGCCTTCGATGATCTCGCCGTCGGCAGGTATAATGTCGCCGGCTTCGCACACAAACACGTCGCCTTTCTTCAACTGGCTCGACGGCTTCGGAATTATCTCGCCGCTGTCTGTTACAAATCTGGCGGGTGTTTCTTCGCGCGTACGGCGCAATGAGTCGGCCTGCGCCTTGCCCCGTGCTTCCGCCAGCGCTTCCGCGAAATTGGCGAACAGCAGCGTGGCCAGCAGCACAATAAAGATAACAATGTTGTAGAGCGGCAGCCCCTGGCTCTCATTCACGAACGAATAGATGGACACGGCCAGCATGATGGCGGTGCCGATCTCGACACAAAACATGACCGGGTTTTTCATCATCACTCCCGGTTTCAGTTTCACAAAGGATTGTTTCACTGCCTCGCCGATCAAGGCGGGTTCAAACAACCGGACGGATTTATTTATTCTCTTACTCATGATTTTGTTGCTTCACAATTAGTTAGAACATGGAAAAGTATTCGGCCAACGGCCCGAGCGTGAGCGCCGGGAAGAAGGACAAGGCCGCTACGATGATGATCACCGACAGCAGCACCGCCACAAACGCCGGGCTCTGCATGTTGAGCGTGCCGGCACTTTGCGGCACATATTTTTTGGATGCCAGCGAACCTGCAATTGCAGAGGACCGATGATGGGGATGAAACGACCAAAGAGCATGGCCAGGCCGCACAGGATATTCCAGAACGGCGTGGCGTCGCCCAGGCCTTCGAAGCCAGAACCGTTGTTGGCCGATGCCGAGGTGAACTCGTAAAGCATTTCGCTGAAGCCGTGGTACGACGGGTTGTTGAGCCACGCAACGTCCGGGTTGGTTGCCTGCACGTGCGCCGATATGGCAGTGCCGGTGAGGATAAGCAGCGGGTGCAGGATCGCGACGAGCGCGGCGATCTTCACTTCCCTGGCTTCGATCTTCTTGCCGAACATCTCGGGTGTTCTTCCCACCATCAGGCCGGAGATAAACACCGCTATTACCACAAACACAAAGAAGTTGATGAAGCCCACGCCAACGCCGCCGTAGATGGCATTGATCATCATGTCGAGCAGGTATACGCCGCCCGACAAAGGCGTGTGGCTATCGTGCATAGAGTTGACGGAGCCGTTTGAGGTTGATGTAGTGGACACGCCCCAGAAGGCGCTGGCGGCAGACCCGAAGCGGACTTCCTTACCCTCCACGTTGCCTGCATCGACGCCGACGTTCATGGCTGCGACCGCCGGGTTGCCCTGCATTTCAAAATAGATCGAGGAGGTGGCGAAGCTAAGAAAGAGCAGTGTCATGGCGGCGAAGAATGCATAGCCCACTTTCGGTCGACCGATGTAAAACCGAACGCAAAGACCAGTGCCATCGGTATGAGCAGGATGGCGACGTTCTCGGCTATGTTTGTCAGGTAGTTCGGATTTTCGAAAGGGTGTGTGGAGTTCGGGCCAAAATAGCCACCGCCGTTGGTACCCGCTTGCTTGATGGCAACCATCGGCGCCACCGGGCCACGTGCTACCTGTACGGTATCTCCTTCCAGCGTGGTGATCGTGGCAGCTCCTTCCAGCGTAGACGGCGTACCTTGCCACACCAGCAGCAACGCAAACACCAAAGCAACAGGCAACAAGATGCGCGTGCTGCTTTTCACAAACAGTGCATAAAAGTTGCCCAGGTCAGTAGCGCGCTGGCGCACGAGCCCGTTGAAGAGCAGCACCATCACGGCAATGCCGGTGGCGGCGCTCGCAAATTGCAGAAAGCACATTACTACCAACTGCGACATGTACGACAGGCCTGTCTCACCGCTGTAGTGTTGCAGGTTGGTGTTGGTCATGAAACTGATGGCGGTGTTGAAGGCGGTTGTAGGTTCTATAGACGCGATGCCGTCTGGATTCCAGAAGGGGGTGTAACATCCTGAAGCAGCAGCACCACCATGGCCCACAAAAAGAAGATGCCGTTAAGCACCAGCATGGCTTTCAGATTTTCTTTCCAGTCCATGGGCTTCATCGGGTCGATGCCCGACAGCCGGAAAACAAGTTTTCCATTGGCGCCAGAAAATCAAGCCAGGTTTTTTCCGACTTGAATACTTTGCCGCAGTATTTCCCAAACGGGATCGCCAGCAATACGCTGACCAGGAACATGAAAACGACTCCCAGTATTTCAGTATTCATTTCTAAATTTATTTTCTAATCCTCAAAATGTATCCAGTATGTGTAGTGTCATCCAGCACATCCGGATGAGCACGGTGAGCATGATGCCGCCGCCAACCACCCAGATAAGCATGACGACGAGGCGACGATATTGCCTTTTTACCTTCATCTGTTAATAATTGATTGTGAATAACCGCTCCTATCAATTAAAACTTTTCAGGTTTGATCAGCGCATACAACAAGTATGCGAACACGGCAATGGAAATGATCAAAAGAATTATCATCATACCGCTTTGTTAAATTTTTTCGAACACATCAACGGCTTTGTACAACAACCAGAAGCCGGCAAGTCCAATCAGAAACATCCATAGAATCATCATAATCATCAGGTTTAGAATTTTAATGCGTGAATACACTTATGAGCCACGCCACTTTGGCTACCAGAAGGATGACGGTGCTGAGCAGGAACAGGAACACGAAGCCAATGAGCAGCTTCTGCCTGAGGGTCAATCTCGTGTTGTTTTGCTCGTCCATCATGAAACTGACGGCATACAGGCAACGGAGATGCCTGGTTTTAAGTGATTGAAGATCAGTTGTGTTTCAGAAAGAGATCAAAAAAACCCTTCGGAATCCGAAGGGTGCATTTCGAAAATGGAAACAGGGATGGCTACATCAGAGGTTGTAGTCCTTCAACTTTTGATAGAGTGTGGTAAGCCCGATGCCGAGAAGTTTCGCAGCCTGGGTCTTATTGCCAGCGGTAGAGGAAAGCACTTTGGCGATGTGCTTCTTCTCAACAGCTTTGAGGTCCAGCGAGTCGGCGTCGGCCTCGATGTTGAAATCGGCAGGCAGTATCGACGGGTCGAGCACACCGGGTGCGAGGATGATGCAGCGTTCGATTACATTTTTCAATTCCCTGATATTGCCCTTCCACGGATGTGCCTTCAGTGCTTTGAGGAAAGCGGCATTCATGGTTGGAGCGGACCGGTTCGTTTTGATTGAAAAATGCTTTACAAAAAATTCCGCCAGCGCTTTAATGTCGTCGGCTCGTTCGCGTAGCGAGGGCAGCGAAATGGTAAAAGACAGAAAAGACGATAGTAGAGGTCTTTTCGAAAGGCGCCGCGCATGACGAAGTCGGCAAGCTCCGGCGAGACATCATGGAGAAGGAGAAAGTCCTTCGTGAGTACGCTCAGAAGCGCGCCCTCGTCATGGGTGAGACCCGCGATGACAACATCGTGATGAGGCGGCTCGAGACTTTGAACTTGCAGCTCACCGAGGCCGAGTCCGAGCGGGCCGCGGCGGAGGCGAAGTACCGGAGCGTCGCCCGAGCCAACCCGAAGAGTATCGCCGAAGTTCAGAATGGCACCGCGGTACGTGAG
>JAAURZ010000111.1 GCA_012031955.1 Bacteroidia bacterium | reverse complement strand
GACATGGATTGTCGAGCGGCAACTTTCTTACGGTGCCGCTGTACAGCGACCTTATTCTGCACCTGGTGGATACGCTTGGCGACATCGACAGCATCGTAAGTCACTCGATGGGCGGCTTCTCTACGCTGTACAGCTTTTACCGGCAGCCAACATTGCCGGTGAACAAGGTGGTGCTGATGGGTTCGCCCGGCGAGGCACGTGATTTCTTTGACTTCTATCGCAGCCAGCTTGGGCTCTCGCCGCGAACGGCGGGCGTTATTGAAGATCACTTTGTTTCCATCTTTCAGCAGAAGCCCGACTACTTCTCTGCCGCGATGTTTGCCGATGGCCTGCCTGCCCGCGGCCTCATTATTCACGACGAGGGCGATGCTGAGGCACCCGTGCACTATGCGCGTCGCATCCACGAAGCGTGGCCCAACTCCACGCTTGTGACAACGCAGGGCCTGGGTCACAATTTGAAATCGCCGCACGTGGTGGGCATGGTGACTGACTTTGTACGGCAAGGCTCGGCACAGCAGGCAGCGAAATACTACTACGAAAATGCAATCTCAAACTAACAGTTCTATGAAATCAACCTTATCAATCATCACCTTTATGCTTTTGTCATTGCTGGTGCAGGCGCAGACCGCCGAAGTACCCAAGAAAGAATTTGCCGTGGCGCTGTCGGCGTCGTCGTTAACCGTGTCGCCGGGCGATAACAAAACCGTGGAAATGAGCATACTCCGATCGAAGTCGTACCAGAAAGGCGAAGCGACGCTGAACATCTCGTCGCGCTTGCCCGAAGGCCTCGCCGTTACGTTTGAGCCGGCTAAAACATCCGACAGCAAAACCGAAGTGCGCATAGCCGCCGCAGCGGGCCTTGCATCGGGCACGTATAATGTAATATTGAACTGCACACTTAACTACAAGGCGAAAGGGACGAGCCTGAAAATAGTTGTACCCTGATGTGGTATTTACTGTAACTTAGTCGGCGACCCAACAGGTTTACTATGAAGAACATAAACAGACCCGTAGCGGTGGTGGGCGCGATGCGCATCCCGTTTGTGAAATCGTTTCGCGAATACAGCCGTGTGTCGAACCAGGAGATGCTAACGGCCACGCTACAGGCGCTCATAAATAAATACAAACTTAATGGCGGGCTTATAGGCGACGTGGCGCTGGGCGCTATCATGAACAGCTCGAAAGACTGGAACCTGTCGCGCGAGGTGGTGCTGGGCACCGACCTGGATGCAAGAACGCCGGCCTTCAATGTGCAGCGCGCCTGTGGCACCAGCCTTGAGGCGGTGAACCTGATCGCCTTGAAAATTTCTTCCGGGCAGATCGACTCGGGCATTGCCGGAGGCAGCGACACCAACAGCGACCTGCCCATAATGGCTTCGCAGGCACTGGCATGGAAGCTGATTGATGCCAACCAGGCCAAGAGTTTTGGCCAGCGTGTGTCGAAATTTCTTACCATCAAGCCGTCGGACCTCAAGCCGGTTTATCCAAACATCGTGGAGCCGCGCACGGGCATGTCGATGGGTCAGCATACGGAGCGGATGGTGAAGCAGTGGAATGTATCGCGTGAAGAGCAAGACGCGCTGGCATTGGTTAGCCACCAGCGCGCAGCCAAGGCGTACAGCGATGGATTTTATGACGACATGCTGGCGCCCTTCAAGGACGCCACACGCGACACGATTGTCCGTGCGGATACCACCCTGCAGAAACTGGGCGCGCTTAAACCGGCGTTCGACAAATCGGGCTCCGGTACGCTGACGGCGGGTAACAGTACGTTGTTCACCGACGGCGCCGCGTCTGTATTGCTTGCGTCGGAAGAATATGCGACGCGGCATGGACTTGCGGTGCAAGCATACGTCACCGACGTGCAGGCTACGGCAATCGATTTTGTACACGGCGCCGGCTTGCTGATGGCACCCACAGTGGCGGTGGCGCAATTGCTGAAACGGAATAACCTCACGCTTCAGGATTTTGATTTCTACGAAATACACGAGGCGTTTTCGGGCCAGGTGCTTTGCACGCTCAAGGCGTGGGAGAGCGATGCGTATTGCCGCAACGAACTTCACCTCGACGGCGCGCTAGGCGCAATAGACAGGAGCAAAATGAATGTGAAGGGTGGCAGTGTGGCGCTGGGTCACCCGTTTGGTGCAACCGGTGCGCGCGTGGTGGCCAATATGGCTAAGCTGCTGAGCCAGAAAGGATCGGGCCGGGGACTTGTTTCTGTGTGCACAGCCGGCGGCATGGGGGTAGCGGCGATCCTGGAGCGATAGCGTAGACGTTTGTAAATGTAGAAATAAAAGAGTCCGCCATCGTGCGGACTCTTTCACCTATACCTAATCCTTACTTATTTCGATTTTGTGATGCGGGCGTGCCCGAATACGAGGCCTTTGCTCACGGAAGCATCGCCGTCGTACGTAATCTGTGGTTCGCCGAACGCTGTTACACGGAGGTGGTCCGAGGTGTTGACCTTCAGTTTGCTTTCGCCGTAGATGCTGGTGATGGTCGAGTAGCTCTTCAAGGCACGGGTGTCAATTCTATTTTCACCGAATAACCTGTATTTCTGATCCATGGCCTTGCCGCCTTTCACTGTGAGTTCATTTTCGCCGTAAAGGCTTGCCTTGAAATACTCAGCTTTCACGGCAGCGAGGGTGATCTCATTTTCGCCATAGGCGCGCAGCACAAACACCTTTGAGGTGATCGCATCTTCGCAGTACAGTTCCTGGTTGCCGCGTATTTCGAGTTGCTTAATTTCCTTGTAGGTGACGTAAGCAGTCACGTTGGCATCGGCGTAGATGCTGCGGCGCTCGTTGTAGCCGTCGCCCGAAATGCGCTTGGTAGGCTCATTGATGCGCGCGTCTTCGAGGTAAATGCGAAGCGTTTTGTTTTTCACTTCAATGTTGATCTTTTCCCGGCTCACGCTGCTGTACACGAGCCGTATGCTTTCCTGATCTCCTTGCTTCAGTACCACGTTGATACGGGGTGAGGCGACGATCTTGTCGAAGGTTCGAAGTTCTTTTTCAATTTCTTGGGCCAGGGTGGGGGCTGCGAAGAGGCAGGCAACGGCAACTAGCAATAAGAGTTTTTTCATTGGTTATGATTTTTGTAGTCCGACATGGGCGAAACCGTCTGGGTCCGTCGTCTTGCATCAGTTACAAGACGCCTGTAGACACCGATAGGTTGCATGTACCCCCATGCGTTTTACTCATTTTTTAGCGCCCTCACCGGATTTTCGCGGGCGGCCCGTATGGATTGCGTGCTGATGGTGACAAGCGCGATAATGACTGCGAAGAGGCCGGACGTCACGATGAGTCCAAAGTCGATACCCACGCGATAGGCGAAGCCCTCCAGCCAACTGTTCAGGAAATACCAGCCAAGCGGCACGGCCAGCACGAAGGCCACGCCCACCAGCATTGTAAAGTCCTTCGAAAGCAGCACCATTACCTGCGACGAGGACGCGCCCAGCACCTTGCGGATGCTCAACTCTTTCGACCGCTGTTCGGCGGTGAATGTGGCCAGGCCAAACAAACCAAGGCACGCAATGCCGATGGCCAGCACAGTGAATATGAGGATAATGCTTTGCATGCGTTGTTCTTCGCGAAAGAGAGCATCAAAGTTTTGATCGAGGAAAGAGTATTCGAAGGCGGCGTCGGGCGCGTATTTTTTCCAGACAGATTCAAGCAGGTCCACCTGGGCCTGTGTATTTCCCGGCGTCAGCCGGATGGCCATTTCAAGATTGGGTTCTCCGCCCAGGTAAATCGCCATCGGGCGAACGTTGTTTCGCAACGATTCATAGTTAAAGTCTTTCATCACGCCGATAATTTCCATCGGCCTGGGACTTTCGCCGCTGTAGCTAAGCAGCTTTTGCCCATCGATCGATTCCATGCCCATTTGCTTCATGGCCGTTTCGTTGATGACAACGGCGGCGCTGTCTGATGGAAAATCACGGGAGAAGAACCGTCCTTCTATCATTTCATATTTCATCGTCGACAGGTGATCATAGTCGACCATGTATACGCTCAACAGGTAATCTTGCTCGGTCCCTATTTTGCGATGGGCGCTGGTCCAGTCGATGTTGGGAGGGAGACGGTTGGCGTAGCTTGCGCCGGCAAATTCCGGGTGGGTGAGCAATTCGTTCTTGAATGCCCCCGCATTCTTGCCAAGTGAGCTTGTGTGCAACAAGTCGACTACATTTTCCTTGTCGAAGCCCAAATTCTTTTGCTGCATAAAGCGCAGTTGCTTGTACACCACCATGCTTCCGAGAATGAGCGTGATGGAGACCATGAACTGAACCACCACCAATGTATTTCGAAGCACCGAATTCTTGAACCCGGAACGGATTTTTCCTTTCAGAACCTGTGCCGGGTTGAAGGCGGTGAGGTAAAAAGCAGGGTAACTGCCTGCAAGCAGTCCGATCAGCATGGCGAACAAGATGATGCCGGCCATCATCGGCGGGTTCAGCAAGGCGTCGAATGCGAGCGTCTTGCCCGACAGGTAGTTGAAGGTCGGGAGCGTGAGAGCGATGAGGCCCAGGGCAATTACGCTGGAGATGAAGCTGTAGAGTAAAGACTCGGCCAGGAACTGTCTGATGAGACGCGGCCGCATGGCGCCTACGGTTTTGCGCACGCCTACTTCTTTGGCGCGGTTGGCCGAGCGCGCAGTGGCCAGGTTCATAAAGTTGATGCACGCGATGACGATGATGAACATGGCGATGGCGCCAAAAATGTAGAGATACTGAATGTTGCCATTGGGTACGATCTCCTCGCTCAGCCTCGAATGCAGGTGGATGTCGAGGAAGGGTTGCAAAAACATTCCAAATTTATTGCCCTGTGCCCTGAACTGATCGAACGTGAGCCCGATGTATTTTTCCAGTTCCGCGCCCGCATTTTTTTCGATGAGACCATCGATGGCGGATTTGATTTTGGCGAGCGATGCACCGGGCCGCGCCTTAAAGTAGGTGTACAGGTTGTTGCTGGTCCATTCGTCGCTTCTACCCATATAGCCCCACGACTGGCCAGATAGAATCATGTCGAACTGAATGTGCGAGTTGTGCGGCGGATTTTCGACGACACCCGTCACTTCGGTGGCTCTTTTATCAGAACCTCTTAGTAAGATTTTCCCGACAGGGTCTTCATTGCCAAAGTATTTTTTGGCGGCGGCTTCGGTGATCACCACTTTGTCGGTGCCCTTCAGCACCGTTTCGGGATTTCCGCTTATAAGCTTGAAGGAGAAGAAGTGAAAGAAGTTAGAGTCGGCTACCAGGAACAGCGGCTCGGTAAATTTGCTGGCCTCGTAGCTCACCGGCATGGTGCGCCACACGCCGAACCGCACTGTTTCCTCCACTTCAGGTATTTCGTTTTGCATGGCTTCGGCCAGCGGCGCGCACGAGGTGGCGGAGTTGAACTCGTTGCCTTGCAGCCTGCCGTTTAAGCCAAGCCTGTATATGCGTTCGCTGTCATTGTGAAACTTGTCGTAGCCGACTTCGTCTACAACGTAAATAATAATGAGCAGGCTTGCCGCTATGCCGACACTAAGGCCGAGTATGTTAATGCCCGCGTAGGTTTTCTGGCGCATCATGATGCGGATGGCCATTTTGAGGTAGTTGTTGATCATCGCAATTGGGATTTAAAAGTTAGACGCTCGAAACGAATTTCAGGTTGCATGAAGTTTTACTCATCGCGCAGCGAGTCCACCGGATTAGCGAGCGCGCTTTTCCATGCCTGGTAGCTGATTGTACCCAGTGCGATGAACAAGGCGCTGGCACCTGCCAGGGCAATGAGCGGCAAACCGACGGAAGTGCGGTAAGCAAACGAGGCGAGCCACCGGTCGAGCGCGAGCCAGCTTACCGGCGCGGCGATGAGGAAGGCCAGGCCTACGAGTTTCGCAAAATCTTTGGACATCAGAAATACAACTTGGCCGGTGCGCGCACCCATGACCTTGCGGATGCCGATTTCTTTGGAGCGATACATGGCCGCATAGTTCGCAAGTCCGTAAAGTCCCATGCCGGCCACAAAAATAGACAGGCAAGTAAACAGCAGGAAGATTTTGCCCACCAGGTTTTCGCCGTGCATCGTGTCGCTGAAGTTCGCTTCCAAAAAGGTGTACTCGAACGGCGCGTTGGTCGCATAGCGCTTCCAGGTGTTCCTGATGGCGTCGACTTTTTTCTTCCATCTCGCCGGGCGTGATGCGAATGGCCATCTCCCAGTTGGGCTCGCGTCCGGGAATGACAGCCATAGGTTGAATAGGGTGATGCAGTGACTTGAAATTGAAATCGCGAATGATCCCGATCAATTTGCGGGTTCTGCCTTCCGGCGAATCGTAATGCGAAATGATGTACGCGTCATCCAGGTTCTGCACCTTCAGTTGCCGGGCGGCGGCTTCATTCAGTATAATTGCATTGCTGTCGGACGCTACTGCCGGGTCGAAAAATCTTCCCCGGGCCATGGTGTAGCCCATCGTGGCGAGGTGTTCGGTGTCCATTTCGTATACCGTAAGAAGGTAGTCTTCGCGTCCGTTCACAGGCCTGAATGTTGACTGCCAGTCCATGTTGGGTGGCAGCCTGTTTGAGAAGCTCGCGTTCACCACGCCGGGCAGCGCGCGCACCCCGAGGAACACGACGATCGACGCGAGCACGAGCGTGAGCAGGGACTGCCAGAGCCGGTGGAACGAGTAGCGCAACACGGTCTCAGTCCTCCTGATCCGGTAGGAACGCGGCCTTGCCGAGCCGGACGACGCCGTCGGAGTACACCTCGATGCCCGCCACGCCGGTGGTGTGCACGGTCAGGTTCCTCGTGCGGTACGTGTAGACGACCGGGTTTCTGCTCCTGCAGCAGCGCGACCGCGTCGCCGTAGATCCGCCTGCGTTCGTCGATGTCGGTGGTGCGGGTCGCGCTCGCGAGCAGGTCGTCCAGGGTGGCCGACGAGAACCCGGCGTAGTTGGCGCTCTTGCCGGTGGCGAGGAAGCGCGAGGTGTTGCCGTCCGGGTCGATCCGGCCGGACCAGCCCAGCATCAGCGCCTCGAACGAGCCGTTCTGCTGCACGTCGAGCAGCGTCGAGTACTCGACGGGGACGATCTCGAGGTCGAACCCGCCCTCGGCGGCGCTCGCCTGCAGTGCCTGCGCGTACCGCAGTTCGTCCTGGGTGTTGGAGACCTGGAGCTCGATCCGGTATGGGACGGGCACCCCGGCCTGCGCCAGGAGCCGGCGCGACTCGGCCGGGTCGAAGTCCGGATAGCGCGACCACGGGCGCTCCA
>JAAURZ010000110.1 GCA_012031955.1 Bacteroidia bacterium | reverse complement strand
CACTTTGTTTATGTCGTGGAAAAGAAGGAAGGCAAAAATCACGCGAAGAAAGTGCACGTGAAGTCGGGACAGTCGTATGAGTCGCAAACGGAAATACTCGAAGGACTGACTGGTTCCGAACAGGTGGTCGACAAAGGCGTGCGCGACCTCACCGACGATGCCGAAGTATCCATCGCCGGGCTCGCTTCTGCCAAAGAGTGGCAAAAAATAAACCAACACTTCCAATTGACTTGCAATTATGAGTGAACCAAAAGAAATACCCCAAAACGACACATCGCAGCAGAAGGTAGACAAGGAATTCGGCCTCACATCATTCTCCCTCAAGAATGGCGTGTCAGTCATGTTCCTCACCTTTATCATCGCGGTGATGGGCATATTGACTTATGTCAGTCTGCCCAAGGACAGCTATCCCGAAATAAAGCAACCCACTATCTATGTGGGCGTGCCATACCCCGGCAACTCGCCAATAGATATGGAGAACCTGGTGACCAGGCAGATCGAAAAGGAAATCAACGCCATCTCCGAAGTCACTCACATCAAGTCTACCGCCGTTCAGGACTATACTACGATAATCGTCGAGTTCGACCCGAAGACAACCGTGGAAGATGCGCTTACAAAAGTGAAGGACGCCGTCGACAAGGCAAAACCTGAATTGCCCGACGACCTGCCCAGCGATCCGAACGTATTCGAACTTGACTTTTCGGAGTTCCCCATCCTCAACATCAACCTGTCTGGCAACTACGGCATGGAAGAGTTGAAGGACTATGCGGAAAACCTGGAGGACGAGATCGAAAAAGTGAGCGAGATATCCAAAGTCGAGATACGCGGCGTGGGAGAGAAGGAGGTAAAAATCAAAGTAAACCCTTACGAACTCGAGGCGCGACTGGTCAGCTTCGGCGATATAGAAAGTGCCGTGAGCGCAGAAAACGTGACGCTGTCCGGTGGCAACGTGCTCGACAACGAAGTGCGACGTACCATCCGCGTCGTGGGGGAATTTTCCGACCCAAGCCAGTTGGAAGACATCGTAATCAAAAATGAAAAGGAAACATCGTCTACCTGCGCGACGTGGCCGAAGTTGAGTTTGACTACAAGGAGCGCGACAGCTACGCCCGCCTCAAAAAGGAACCTGTGGTGATGCTCGACGTAATCAAGCGCAGCGGCGAAAACCTGCTCAACGCGACCGACAAGATCAAGGCGATACTCGACAACGCCAAGGATAACAAACTTATTCCATCAGACCTGAAGGTGACTATCACCAACGACCAGTCCACATTTACCAAAGAAATGGTGAGCAGCCTGGAGAACAACATCATCTCCGGTGTGATTGTGGTGGTTGTTGTCTTGTTGTTCTTCCTGGGTACACGCAACGCGATGTTTGTGGGTATGGCCATTCCATTGTCAATGTTCATGACCTTCCTTATCCTGGGTGCCCTTGGCATGACCATCAACATGATGGTGCTGTTCGGGCTCATCATGGCGCTGGGTATGCTTGTGGACAACGGAATTGTGGTGGTGGAAAATATTTATCGCCTCCGTGAGCAGGGCCTTGGCCTGATGGAGGCCGCGCGCCTCGGCGTGGGCGAAGTGGCGCTTCCGATTATTTCGTCAACCGCCACCACATTGGCTGCGTTTCTGCCGCTCGCGATGTGGCCCGGCATCGAAGGTGAGTTTATGAAAATTCTCCCCATCACGCTCATCGTGGCACTGTCGTCGTCGTTGTTTGTGGCGCTCGTCATCAACCCGGTGTTCATCGCGCGTTACATGAAGCTCGACGGAGAAAGGGTAGTTCGTAAACGCCGCATCAATCGCGATTCGCTCATACTGGGTATCATCGGTGTCGCCTTTATCGCGCTCAAAGTGTACTGGTTGGGTAACCTGCTGGTGGCCTACGTGCTGCTCATGTTACTCAACGTGCATGTGTTTGTGCCTGCGTCGAATCGTTTTCAGCGGTCTTTCCTTCCAAAACTGGAAGAGGTCTATACCCGTACTATCGCGTTTGCCTTAAGAGGAAGAAACCCCATTTGGTTTTTGGCGGGCACAATCGGAGCGCTTGTTGGTTCGATCATGTTGATGGGTGTATTTCCTCCCAACGTGTTGTACTTCCCGGAGAACGAGCCGAAATACGTGAATGTTTTCATCGAATTCCCGACCGGCACCGACATTGAAGAGACAAACAAGTTCACCAAACAGATAGAAGAAAATGTAATCAATATCATTCAGCCTTACGACAAGATAGTTGAGTCGGTAATCGCTAACGTGGGGGCAGGTACCAGCGACCCGCAGGACATGTCGTCGATCGGTATGTCCGACACGCCCAACCTGGCGCGCATCACGGTCAACTTTGTTGATTTCAAATACCGCGAAGGTGTCAGCACCAACGATGTTCTGGACAAACTGCGCGACGGCATGGAAGGCTATCCGGGCGTGGCCGTTACCGTGGCCAAGAACGTGGACGGACCTCCGGCTGGCAAACCAATTACCATAGAGATGACCGGCGACGATATCTATGTGCTGGCGGACCTCGCCGACAGAGTGCGAACTTTCATTAACGAGTCGGGCATACAAGGCATTGAAAACTCAAGTATGATCTCGAAACCGGCAAGCCCGAACTCATCGTCGACCTCGACCGCGAGAAGACGCGCCGCTTCGGATTGTCCACCTTCACAGTCGCCAACGAATTGCGCACGTCTCTCTTCGGAAAGGAGATTTCGAAATACAAAGAGGGCGAAGACGACTATGAAATTCAACTCCGCCTCGACGACAAGTATCGCTACAACGTAGACGTGCTGATGAACAAGAGCGTCACGTTCCGCGATCAGACCGATGGCAAGATGCACCAAGTGCCCATTTCATCCATTGCCAAGGCAGAGTTAAGCTCCACATTCGGCAACGTAAAACGCAAAGACCTGAAGCGAATTGTAACGCTAAGCTCCAACGTAATAGGCGGCTTCAATGCCACCGCTATCAACGACCAGATCAAGGCTGCACTTTCCGATTTCGACATTCCTGCAGGCTATGAAGTGAAATTCGCCGGCGAGCAGGAAAAGCAGTCGGAACAAATGGCCTTCCTCATGCAGTCGTTGTTGCTCGCCGTGTTTGTGATCTTCCTCATCATAGTGGCCCAATTCAACAAAGTCACCGCGCCGCTCATCATAATGTCGTCAGTGGTATTCAGTACCACGGGTGTGTTCCTGGGTATCGTTGTCTTCGGCGACGATTTCGTGATCATGATGACCATGGTGGGCATCATTTCACTCGCCGGCATCGTGGTAAACAACGCCATCGTGTTGATCGACTTTATAGAATTGAAACGGAAGCGCCTGAGTGAAGAATCGGGCGGACGCTCGCAAACTGTTGCCGAGCTGATCGAATCAATCAAGGAGGCAGGTAAAACCAGGTTGCGACCGGTATTGCTTACCGCCATCACCACCATACTCGGACTCATTCCGCTGGCGGTCGGTATCAACATCGACTTTATCAAGTTCTTCGGCAGCTACGATGCCGACTTCTACCTCGGCGGCGACAGCGTGATCTTCTGGGGGCCGCTTTCATGGACCATCATTTACGGTCTGGTGGTTGCCACATTCCTTACCCTGGTTATCGTTCCCGTCATGTATTTGCTGATGGAGAAATTTAACCGCCGCGTAGGACTGGTGAAGTCCTGACGTATTGCCTAAATTTGAAACGAAGCAAGCCTGATGGTTTGCTTCGTTTTTTGTTTTGATACTATGCTAACGTCTCCGCTATCGGGCCTCATACTTATCGCCTTGCTTGTGGTGCTCGATTATTACGTGTACCAGGCCGTGGTGGCGGCGAGTCTCAAGTTTCCGCGCCTGCTTAGCAAATTCATCCGCCGCGGGCATTGGTTCGTCACCGCGGTCAGTCTTGCGGCCTTGTCCTGGTACTACTTTGGCGATCCCGATCACACGTCGCTGGCAGCGCGGCAGTGGGTGGTCGTGTGGGTCATGGTAAACTATGTATCGAAGATATTTGCGTTGGTATTCATTTTCGCCGACGACGTTATTCGTGGCTTTAAATACCTGGGCAAGGCGCGCAAAAAGCAGCAACCTTTTGAACCCGATAAACCCGGCACGAAGATAACCCGGTCCGAGTTTTTGGCCCGCACTGCCATTATCGCAGGCGCCGTACCTTTCACCGCCATGGCTTATGGCATCATATCCGGTGCGCACGACTACCGCGTACGCCGGCGCACCGTGTACCTGCCCAACCTGCCCAAGGCTTTCGACGGCCTGCGCATCGGCCAGATATCAGACATACACTCAGGTACTTTTTTCAATAAAATTGGCGTTCAGGGTGGTGTCGACATGCTTTTGCAGGAAAAACCTGACATCGTCTTTTTTACCGGCGACCTCGTGAACTACCAAACCAGGGAAGTTGATCCCTACGTCGAGATCTTTTCCAGGCTGAAGGCCCCTATGGGTGTTTTTTCCGTCACGGGAAACCACGACTATGGCGATTACCGTAGCTGGACCAGCCTCGCGGCCAAGCGACAAAACTTTCAGGACCTGATCGCGGCACACAAGACCATGAACTACGACCTGCTCATGAATGAGCACCGCCTGCTGCGGATTGACAATGAAAGCATCGCCATTATTGGCATCGAAAACTGGGGCACGGGACGGTTCCCGAAATACGGTCGCCTCGATGTCGCCCATCGTGGTACGGAAGATGTGCCGGTTAAACTCCTGCTATCGCACGACCCAAGTCATTGGGATGCCGAAGTAAGACCGAAATATCCCGACATCGACCTCATGTTTGCCGGCCATACACATGGCTTTCAAATGGGCATCGAAATCGGCGACTTCCGGTGGAGCCCGTCGCAATACATGTACAAGCAGTGGGCGGACCTGTATCAGCAAGGGGATCAGTTCCTCTATGTAAACCGCGGCTATGGATGCATAGGCTATCCCGGCCGCATCGGCATGCCGCCCGAAATTACCATTATCGAACTGAAGCGCAGGGTGTAGAACTATTTCTTCTCGACGGCATGGCCGCCAAACTCATTTCGCAAAGCGGCCACTACTTTGCCCGCAAATGAATCTTCTTCCAGCGAGCGGTAGCGCATCATCAGCGACATGGCGATCACCGGCGTGGCAATCTGTTTCTCCAGTGCCGTTTCCAGCGTCCATTTACCTTCGCCCGACGAGCGCATTATGCCCTTGATCTGGTCGAGGCGCGGGTCTTTTGAGAATGCCCTGCTGGTGAGTTCCATCAGCCAGCCGCGCACCACGGAGCCATGACTCCACAGGTTTGCAATGTCTTCGAGATGCAAGCCAAATTCACTCTTATGCAGAATTTCAAAACCCTCGGCAATTGCCTGCATCATGCCATACTCTACGCCATTGTGAATCATTTTTACATAATGTCCCGACCCGCTGGCGCCACAGTAGAGGTAGGCCGTCGGGTATCGAGATGTCTTTGAACAGCGGTTCGCAATAATCAAAGACTTCTTTTTTCCACCCACCATAGCGCATATCCCGTTCAGCGCACCCTCCATGCCTCCGCTCGTACCGCAGTCAAGGAATTCGAGTTTCAGCAATTCCAGTTCACGCGCCCTGCGGATGGAGTCTTTATAAAATGAGTTGCCGCCGTCAATCACTTTGTCGCCGGGTCGCAAGTGGTCTTTCAATACGTTGAGCGTTCTGTCCGTTGCCTCACCCGCGGGTATCATCAGCCACACAACACGCGGCGGTGCCAACGCCTGTATGAATGCTTCAAAGGTGGTAACTGTTTGGATGCCATCATTGTTGGCCTTTTGCAGCAAGTCATCGACTATGTCGTAGGCGATTACCTCGTGGCCATGGTTGCGTATGTTGAGAGCGAGGTTGTAGCCCATTTTGCCGAGCCCGATTAGTCCGATTTGCATACCTGGAGAGTTAGTTTGTTTTTAAATATCCTCAATAAAAATCAGATCTGTACCCGCGCTATGGAATTAATCGATGGTTATCCTGTACATGGACTGGGCAGGTGATGGGATCGATTAATGAACTCAGGTCATGAGTGCTGCGACTTTGTCGTAAAGCAGTTTGAATTGCTCGAACAGTTCGCGGTATTGTTCATGGTGGTGTATGTTGGGGGAAAACGTAAGTACCGGCAGCGCATGTTCTTCCGGAAGGGCGCGGTTGTGCGCACGCATGCCGAGCATGATCGCTCCCAACGCCGATGCGTCTTCCGAGGCCATCATGCACATGTCCTTATTGAAAATGTCGGCGAGCATTTGCATCCATACCGGCGCATGTGTGGCGCCGCCGCTCACGTACACACAGGTGATCTCCTCCTGAAAATTTTCAATAGTGACAGCCACGCTGTATAACGCGAGCCCTATGCCCTCCATTACCGCGCGCACCATGTGAGCCTGCTTGTGGCGGGAGGTGTAGGCCGAAGAAAAACGCACGCGCATGGCTGTTCCAGATGGGCGCCCTTTCGCCGAGAATGTATGGAAGAAAAATGAGGCCTTCTGCGCCCGGCGCAATGTTGGTCGTTGCAGTTACCTTGGCCAAAAAAGTGTCGTTGTCGGGCGGCCCGTCTCCGAGAATGTCGCCCAGGAACCAGCGCAGTACCAGCCCGCCGTTGTTGATGGGACCGCCGCATACAAATGTATTTTCATCCAGCCTGTAATTGAAGGTCATGCTGCCGAAGTTTACAGCCGGCTTCGTGCGCGATACTCTTACGGCGCCGCTGGACCCGATGGTGAGCGAAGCGGCACCGGGCTTAAAGGCGTGGCTACCCAGGTGTGCCAGGCAACCGTCGCTGGCTCCGATCATAAACGGCGTGTCGCTGTCTATACTCAGTTGAGCGGCAAGGTTCGCATCCAAGCCCCGTCGCTGGTGATTCGTGTTCACGGGCGTGGAAAGCTGGCTGGCACGTATGCCCGCAAATGCCAGCGAAGGTGCGTACCAGTCGAGGTCGTTAATGTCGAAGAGGCCCGTGGCGGACGCGATCGAGTAGTCAACCTCGTAGGTACCGAACAACTGCCACCAGATATATTCTTTGATGGAAATAAAGCGGGTAGTGGAACCAAACAGGTCGGGTTTGTTTTTCCGAAGCCATCCTATTTTACAAAGCGGCGACATCGCGTGCACCGGCGTGCCAGTGCGTGTGTATATGACTTCCGCGTATTCCGATGCCCGCAGTTCAGCCGCTACACCGGCGCTCCTTCCATCGGCCCAGGTCATCATGTTCATCAGTGCATGGCCGTCGGCATCCAAAGGTATGAGGCTGTGCATGGCGCTGCTCAGCACGACAAGTTCCGGCG
>JAAURZ010000109.1 GCA_012031955.1 Bacteroidia bacterium | reverse complement strand
CCGGCTTCAGCAACACGTAAGTATTGAAGTCGTACCAGCCCCAGCTTGTTTCCGCCGCGTTCTCGGTAGCGTCGCTAAGTGTTTGATATGACAGTAAGAAATCAAACTTTATGTGCGAGTTGTCCGGCACATCTGCCATGATCCCGGCGATCTCGAAGTTGTGTTCGCCATCCCACGAGATGGTTTTGCCGATCGGGTCTTCATCCCCGAAGTACTTGCGGGCCGCGTGCTCCGATATGACGGCTTTGTTGGGGCCCTGGAGTGAAGTTTTGGGATCGCCTTTGACGAGCTTGAAATCGAACATTTCGAAAACTGAAGGTTCGGTGATCTGCATCTTGCGTTCGCGAAAAGAGATCAATCCGCGGTCGGGGCTCTCGTAGCTTACTACGCCGCTCACCGGAAACAACCTCGTAACTTGCTCTACCTCGGCAAAGTTGTCTTTGAGCGCATGCGATACCGCCGGCACCGCCGCGGCGCACTCAAAGTTCAGCTTGCCTGCACGATACCCGTTATACTGAATCCGATATATCCGGTCCGATTTTGTATGAAAGGTGTCGTAGCTTTTCTCGTACCGCACATATTGCAGGATGAGCAGGCTGGCAGCCATACCGATGGACAGACCGATGATGTTCAGGGCGGTGAAAGCCTTCTGCTTACGAAAATTCCTGAGTGCAATTCGAAGATAGTTCCTGATCATAGCCGTGTTGTCGTAAAGATTTTTATTCGTACTTCAGCGTATCTGCCGGCTGGGTCCATGCGGTGCGTATGGCCTGGTAGCTGACGGTTAGCAGGGCTATGAGCAGCGACAGCGCCCCGGCAAATACAAAGACATCCCACCCTATGCTGATCCGGTACTCAAAGCCGGACAACCAGTTGTCCATCATCCACCACGTTAGCGGCACAGATATAACCAGCGTGACAAGTACAAGGTACACATAGTCTTTGGATAAAAGTATGAGCAGCGACTTTTGCGTGGCACCCAGTACTTTTCTAATGCTGATTTCCTTTACGCGGTTTGCATGGCAAGCGAAGCAAGGCCGTAGAGTCCGAGGCTGCCGATTATGATGGCCAGCATTGTAGCCAGGCTCACGATCTTACCCAGGTTCTGGTCGTTTCGATATTGAGCAGCCATGGCCTGATCGGCAAATGTGAAAGCAAACTCCTCTCCCCCGGTTATTTTATCCCACACCTGGTGTATTTCTTCAATTGTGTGGTTCATGTTACCAGGTTTGATGCGTATAAGCAGCTTCGGCACAGGTGAGTTGTTGATCATAATGTTTTCAGTTCCGCTCAATGGTAACGCCGGGTCCATCGCCATCACGAGGGGTTCCACGCGGGTGTAAAGCGAGGCGTAGTTGAAGTCTTTGATCACGCCAATGATCTCGTGGTCGCTGAAGGCCTTGCCCGGCAAGCGTTTTCCAAGCGCGTCATCCCAACCCATTTCGCGCATGAAGGCCTCGTTCACGATGATTGAGCGCCGCATGTCGGAAGGGTTGTCGGCGTTGAAATTTCTGCCTGCCGCCAGTTGCATGCGCAATACAGCAATGTAATCGGCGTCGACGATGTTGAGGTTAAAGTTTCGGTACGTGCCCTGGTCATCGGTATACCCGATTTGCGTCCACGCGCCGTTACCGAAGTCGTGAGAACTGGCGCAAACACCGGCGATGTCGGGGACCTGCGCAAGCGCACTCTTGAATTGAGTTGACTTCCCGAAGCCAGCCACAATGCGTTCGGGCATGCGACCCCGCGGCGTGTTGAGCTGAACCACGGCCAACTGTTCCTTGCTGAAGCCCAGGTCCTTATTTTGCAAAAAGTTTAGTTGTCTTTGCATCAGCATAGTACTTGATATGAGAAAAATGGCGAGCACCAACTGTACACCGACAAGCACTTGCCGCACGTGCTGCCTGCTGCTGCCTGCGCTTACTTTCCTTTCAACACGGCAATGGGTCTGAAACCTGAGAGTACCAGCGCCGGGTAGCTGCCGGCAAAAACACCAATAATGAGCACCAACGCAAGCCCTATCGTGAGCATGAAGCTGTCTGGCTTCAGCGACAAGGCTTTGCCCGAGAGGTCGTTAAACAATGGCAGAGAAACAATGGCCAGCAGCACGCCCAACGTGAGCGAGATGCACGTTACGAGCAACGCTTCGCCGATGAACTGGGTAATCAACTGCTGCCGCACGGCGCCCACAGCTTTGCGTATGCCCACCTCGCGCGCACGCCTGAGCGAACGACCCACCGACAGTGTGACGAAATTGATACAGGCCACGAACAGGATGAGCAGCGCGATGGCGGCGAGGATGTACGAGTAGCGTGGGTTGCTCACGGGTGCATTGCCCACCGGGAAATCGGTGTTCAGGTGGATGTCTGTAAGTGGCTGCAGCCCTACGTAATAGTTACTCTCCTTGAAGCGATCCTCGCCCAGGACGGACTTGAACAGCGCGGGGAATTTTTCGTGCAGGGCAGTTACGTCGGTGCCTTCGGACAGCATCACATACGTTTCCGGATTAATGTTGAACCATCCTGACGTGAGCACCCGCTCATTGTACAACCTGGGGTAGTTAAGGTCGGATATGAGCAAGGCGAATTGGATGCTGGAGTTTATCGGCGGGTCTTGCACCACGGCTTTCACCACGAAGTCTTCGAAGTTTTCGCCAAGCTGCATCGATATTACCTTACCCACAGGGTTGTCGTCGCCAAAGTATTTTTTGGCCGTTGCCGCTGTTATCACGAGGTCGTCGAGGCTGTGCAGCAGGTTGTGCTCCTCGCCGTTTGTTACGTCGAAGTCAAATACTTCGAAGAAATCCTGTCCGCCGATTGTTACGTTTTCCGTGTACTGCTCGTTGCCGACGCGCACCAAGGGTCCTATGTTGTTGATGCGCACCTGGTGGATGATTTCCTCAAAGTTGTCGTCGAGCACCGGTCCGAGCGGAAAGGGCGTGACCGTGTTGAAAAACTTTTCGTTCTCTCCATAGTCCTCTTTCACATAAGCGCGGTAAATCTGCCGGGCGTGACTATGAAATTTATCGAAGGTCCATTCGTCGCGAACGAACAACACGATTAGCAGGCAGCACGCAATGCCGAGGCCAAGGCCAAGTATGTTGATGGTCGCGTGTACTTTGCTTCTCCACAGTGATCGAAAAGCAATTTTGAAATAGTTTTGCAGCATAGCCGTGGGGATGGTTTGTAGGACTTTTACAAGATCGCGCGCGGCGGGCACATGCCCAAACCGGGAAAACCGACCTGCGCTTATGATGTAGTGAACGGTGAAATAGTTGTAGTGAACTAGGGCCGCAGGTTCTTTGCCATACAAAAGCTGTAGGGACTTTCCTTGTAGGGACCGTAATTTTCAATCTGCGCGTACCCCAGCTTCCGGTACACGTGAATGGCTTCCGGTTGCCGGTCGCCGGTTTCAAGCACAATCCGCTCCAGGCCTGCTTCCGCGGCCCATTGCTCGAGCTCACGCACAACAGCGGCAGCAAAGCCCCGGCCGCGCATAGCGGGGCGCGTGTACATCCGCTTGATCTCCCCGGTCAGCGGCCATTCTTTCATAGGGCGCAAGCACCCGCAGGCGACGGCTACACTGTTCACATAGACCAGTACTACAAAGCCTTCGGAGAGTTTGTTGAAGGGCGTGAAAAAAGCCTGCAATTCCTGGTAGCGATCCAACAAATCCTGGTCGAGGAGGCCGACAAGTTGAAGAAAGTCGGGGTCTTGGATGCCGGTGCGCCTGAGTGAATGCATATTCGAGTCAACGCCTAAATATATGCACGCGAGGCATCGCCTCTTGCGTCGGGTCCGGAAAATTTTACGCGCTCAATTCATAGCGCTGTTCTTTGAGTGGTTTGCCGAACAGGTCCGAGTCATGCTCCTCCACCAGTTTGAATCCATGCTTTCGATAAAGGTAGGCGGCTGATTCCTGCTCGTGGGTGGTAAGCAGGTAGCAGCTGCGATAGCCGTGTGCGCGAAGCGCATTCATGTACGCGTCCATCAGGTATTTGCCAAGGCCGATGCCACGGTATTACCGGAAGTACGAGGAAGTAGCGAAGCTGCGCGCTTTCGCCGCGATCCATCATCACCAGGAAGGCGATCATCCTTCCGCCATGTTCGCATACCCAGGCATAACCCTTTCCCCCCTGGTATTGGCGCGCGAATTCCGCCAGGCCCTCCGCGACGTACGCTTCGAACATGAGGCCGTATCCATATTCGCGTGCATACATACTTCCATGAAGCTGCACTGCTTCACCCAGGTCGCCTGGCTCAAGGTTGGTGCGGATTTTTATTTCGTTCAGGGAAACGGCGGGATTCATGCTGATGTACTTTGATGTCTTGCTTTTTCAAGTATCTGCCTCAATTGTTGCACAGCGTTTCGAAGCTGCTCTTTGTCTTCGCGCGAAGCGGTGCCAACAGTGCCTTGACCTGCTCTTCCGACGCATCGTTCAGTTCAAGAAATTGCCGGGAGCCGCCAGCGCTCAGCGTGAGTAGCGACGCCCGGCCGTCTTCTTTCGATTGCGCGCGTCGCACGATTTTAAGCTTTATCAACCGGTCCAGTGTGCGGCTCAGGTAGCCGCGGTCCATTCCGGTGGCGGCAGCGATGTCGCTGGCCTTGCAGGGCCCGTGGTGATGCAGCTCATACATGATGCGCGCTTCGGGCAGAGAAAACCGGCTGTCGAGGATGTGCCGGTCAAGCAAACCTATTACACCGGTATAAAAGCGGTTGAAGTCGCGGAGCTCGTCTACAATAGACGCCATGGGATGTCGATTGATTTCGTCGACATCAAGTACGCTAAAATAGTTGATTTTGTCAACTATTTTAGTTTCAGGAAAAAAGATCGGAGCTAAGATAGCGGTCACCGCGGTCGCAGACGATAAATACGATCACGCCGGTGGTTAGCGTGTCGGCAAGCTGCAAGGCGGCACGCAGCGCACCGCCACTGCTCATGCCGGCGAGTATGCCCTCTTCGCGCGCCAGGCGTTTCGTGAAAAGGCGCGCATCGGCTTCGCTCACGTCGATGATCCTATCCACGCGCTCGCGCTCGAAGATTTTGGGAAGGAATGCCGGCGACCAGCGTCTGATGCCGGGAATGGAGGAACCGTCAGTGGGTTGTGTGCCGACGATCTGCACTGACGGTGATTGCTCTTTCAAGAACCTGGATACGCCCATGATAGTGCCAGTAGTGCCCATAGCCGACACAAAGTGTGTAATGGTGCCGTTGGTGTCGCGCCATATCTCGGGGCCGGTTGTCTTGTAGTGCATGCCGTAGTTGTCCGCATTGGCAACTGGTTGAGAATGTGATACCCTTTTTCGGCGGCCAGGCGCTCCGCCAGTTCACGTGAATACTCTATGGTGCGCTCGGCGGGCGTCAGCATCACTTCGGCGCCGTAGGCTTCCATGGCGAGTACACGTTCGCGGGTGGAGTTGTCGGGCATCACGAGTATCATTTTCAAGCCCATTATCTGTGCGATCATGGCAAGGGCGATGCCGGTGTTTCCGCTTGTCGCCTCAATGAGGGTGTCGCCGCTTTTTACTTCGCCGCGTGCGAGTGCGCCGGTAATCATTCCATAGGCGGCGCGGTCTTTCACGCTTCCGCCCGGATTGTTGCCTTCCAGTTTGCCAAAAATCTTCACGCGCTTGTTGGTGGGTATGTGCTGCAACTCCACCAGGGGTGTGTTTCCAATCAATTCAAAGAGTTTCATTCGATGTGAGGTGTGGCGTCCGTTACTTTTCGTCGACCCGAAAAACACGAGGTCGGTTTCTTCGGTCTGGCCATTGTACATTTTGGCCTGGTAATAAATTTTTGAATGAGGAGGTATACTGCGAGTTAGCCACACATTGCCGCCAATGGTGCTGTGATGCCCCACGACAGTCTCGCCGCCGAGGATTGTAGCGCCAGCATAAATGACTACGTGGTCTTCAATGGTTGGGTGTCTCTTCTTCTCGGCGTCTTCCTTATTGACACTGAGCGCACCGAGCGTAACACCCTGATAGATTTTTACGTGATTGCCGATCACGCAGGTTTCGCCGATAACGATGCCCGTGGCATGATCGATGCAGAAGTAGTCGCCGATACGGGCGTTGGGGTGTATGTCTACGCCTGTTCTTCCGTGCGCATGCTCAGTGATGATGCGGGGTATACCGGAAACGCCGAACGTATGCAGCGCATGGGCCACGCGGTATGCAGCAATCGCATAGAACCCGGGATATGTGCGGATCACTTCACTTTCGCTCTTCGCCGCGGGATCGCCTTCATACATGGCCTCCACGTCTTGTATGAGCTTCTGGTGTAGTTCTGGCAAGGCCTCAAAGAAGCGGTCGGCCACACCAGTACTTACAGGCTCCTCGTCGATGCTGTTTTTGAATAGTAACTGGTCGAGTTGGAGCCTGAGTTTTTCAATGTGAAGTTCAAATTCGCGGGGCGAGTTGAATGACATCTTGGAGAAGTCCGGGAACATGGTGCCCAGGAGTTCGGTGAAGAATTGCGAAACAGCCGCCGGCGACGGGCAACGCGGACACTCCTGGTGGGCCAGGTAGAGTTTGTTGAGGAAGGTCTTGTCCATACTCCTTTAAATTGAATTTTTGCTGGATAGGTTCACACGTCAATGCCTAAAATATGCATTAATTACGAGGATTTGCACACACAAGGCTACATTTACAAAGCAAGAATCAATCCGGAGTACGATTATTTAACAACAGATTAACAAGGCGCCGGCCGCTCAATCTATTATTCATACCGAAGGCTGCGTACCGGGTTGGTTATCGCGGCCTTGATTGTTTGCGAACAGATTGTAAGCAACCCGAGCACCACCACAATACCGATACCCGACAAGACGAGTAACGGCGAAATGTTGATCTTGTAGGCATACAAGCTGAGGAACTGCTGGCCAAGCCACACGCTTAGCGGTACCGACACAACAATGGCTATGCCGATGAGCCACAGAAAGGAGCGGCTCAGCAACAGAACAATTTGTCGCACATCGGCGCCGAGCACTTTGCGTACCCCTATTTCCTTGATGCGGGTCTGCGTGGCATACATGGCCATGCCCAACATACCAAGACAGGCGATGGAAATGGCAAGGAACGCGATGTAACCGACGATAGTGAGGATGTCGGTGAAACCGGCGTCCTCGTACGCCATGTCGATCTGATCGTCCATCATCGTCCATTCAAAAGGATGAACCGGATCGAGCTTTTTCCAAATAGCTTCCAATGCGGCCACTGTTTTTTCTCTTTCCATCGGGTTGATCAGCGCGCTTAAATAGGTGATCTCGTTTGTGCTGTAGCGCAGCGCAAGCGGACCGATCTG
>JAAURZ010000108.1 GCA_012031955.1 Bacteroidia bacterium | reverse complement strand
AAGTAGGGTATGTCTTTCTTTTCAAAATCCAACGCCTCCTTGTAAGATTTGATTTCGCCTTTATAAAAAAGTATATAAGGAAGCAGTTGTGGATCGATGTTTTTCATTGCCTTGCGCTTGGCAGTGCCCTGCGCGGCGGCATTAATGCCGGTGAACATCGGAACAAAATATACATTCACATCATAGCCAAAGCCCGACATCAAACCAGTCGTCTTCTGAATGAATGTTTCAAACACGGGCTGAAACCATGAGTTGAGATCGTCTTCCGACTTCTTGGAGTAGGCGAGGCCAAGCAAGGTGTATTTGCCCTTCACATCCTTGGGAAGACTCACTTTTTTGTCTTCCACTGTTTCGGCCTCCATGTCCGGAAAAGTATTTCCCACTTGGCCAAACACGACGATAGATGAGAACAGGAACAACAGGACCAGCAGCGTTTTCATAGGTTGATATTTTTGTTTTTTGTGTTCTGAGGAATGCCCTCTCAATAGTCGTCGGCCATTTCAATGGCGAAGTCTTTTTTGAAATTATGAAATAACCATCGTGGGCTCTGTTACGTTCGCAAAATGTTTCCACATTTTCGACCAATGAACGTACACGCACATTATCAAACGCACCTCGCCCGCTTTTATGCATGGATGGCCGGCAACTTTGACGATAAAATGCAAGAGCAACTTCACATTCTCCATGAAAACCGGGTGCTGCCGGGCGATGGAAACGCGGCGATCGACCTTGGATGCGGGCATGGCATTCAAACGATGGCCCTTGCCGGTCTGGGCTTTCACGTTACGGCGGTCGACTTCACCCGCCAGTTGCTGGACGAGCTTCGCGCGCGCATAAAAGGGGAGAATGTGCAGGTGGAAGAAGCGGACGTCGTGGAGTTTCTGAAGTCAGCGTCATCGCAGGCGAACGTGATCACGTGCATGGGCGATACACTCACGCATCTATCGTCGGTTGCAGATGTGCATTCGTTAATAAGTGAGAGCTACCGGGTGCTGACGCCGGGCGGCAAGTTAGTGCTGTCGTTTCGCGATATGAGCCAGCCGCTCGCGGGCGTCGACCGCTTCATCCCCGTGCGAAGCGAACACAACCGCATACATACCTGCTTTCTTGAATTCTTCGAGGACCATGTGCTCGTGTACGACTTGCTGCATGAAAAGACCGGCGATGAATGGCGGCAAACCATAAGCGCCTACCCGAAGCTGCGGCTGCAGGGCGGACAAATTGAAGACACACTGCGACAGAAAGGTTTCCGCATCGACAACATGGTTACAATCCAGCGCATGCTGTACATCTTTGCGCGTAAGAGCTAACGCACCCAGCGCACTTTTTCGTCGATGGGCTTGCGCCTTCCGGGAAGTGGCGCTTTCGCAGGCATGCCAAGATGAAAAAAGCCGATGAGCTTGTCCTCCGGACCCCAGCCAAATAATTCATTCGCACCATCGAAGTACGTGATGCCTCCTGTGCTCAGGTACGCACCGATACCGTAAGCTGCAGCCGTGAGGTACATGTTCTGCACCGCACAAAATACAGCACCAATCTCTTCTACTTCAGGCACGCCATGCTTTGGATCGCGATGCATTCCAACAACAATTATGTGCGACGACAACAGTGGCTTGGTGAGCAAGTTGTTGTAACGCTCTTCTCTAAAGGTACCGTCTGCGGTAGTGTATTGTTTGTAGTAGGCCGCCTGCGACTGTGCCAGTTGACCGATGCCATCACCAGTGTAGATAATAAATCGCCAGGGTTCCGTAAATTTGTGCGTGGGTGCCCAATTGGCATTCTCCAAAATTTGATGCACTATCGCATCGTCGACGCGCTCACCCGAGTAGTCTTGTGGAAACACGGACCTCCTTCCAGCGATCACGGCGTTCATAGTGTCTATATGCATGTTGAACTAATTTTGGCAAAATAGCGCCAATCACCTAAATGAACGACTTATGAAGAAAATTTGGTTGTATCTCGCCCTGGTCGCCCTGGCAGTATCAAGTTGTGCGCCGGTGTATGTGCCCAACGCCCGCAACGCCCCGCTCTTTCGCGGTGCCGGCGAATTTCAAGGCTCCGTTAATTTTAGCCAGGGCATCGATGCGCAGGCTGCGGTGTCGGTGACCGACCACCTGGGCCTGATGGCAAACTACAATTACACAAACCGGACATCCACCGAAGACAACGACGATTATATCAAACACCGTTTCTTTGAAGGCGCCTTGGCTACTACTCAAACACAGGCAACATCTGCTACGAAATATTCGGCGGATATGGAAAGGGCGAGGGCACCAACTTCGACAACTACGATATCACACAGCCATCCAATATTATTCAGGCAACGGGCACATACCAGCGCTACTTTATACAGCCGGCATTGGGTTCGAACCACCGGATTTTCAACTGGGCATTCGCCGCCCGTTTCTCAATGGTCGATTTCGATACATTCGAAGAAAATGGCGTGGTGGTGCAGACCGCCAACAGCGATCCGTTTCTCTTCATCGAACCCTCGTTCATTGGCAAAGTAAACTTCGGCAACAGCCCAATCTTGATGAACTTTCAGGCAGGCTTCAATTATTCAACGCAAGGCAGGCCGTACTTCGACTACCAGCATTTCCATTTGTCGCTTGGCTTTGGCGTGCGCTTCGGCGGTAAACACAAGACCGAAGAAGAATAAGAGGCAAACAAAAAAGAAGGAAATGTAAAGAGCGCGCTGCCTCAAGGTGGCGCGCTCTTTAATTTTATGTGATACTATCGGGGAAAGAGACTCGCGTCGATGCCCGGTACAATTTTCAAAGCGTTTTTGTAGTAAATCTTTTTTAACACATCGTCCGGCAAACCAAGCCCATACATTCTCCAGAAAGCATGATAGCGCTTATGATAGGGAAAATACTCGTCGGTGGTCTCCAGCACCCTGAAGTAGGTTTCATATTCCTCGGGTACCCAGGCATCTTTGCCGAACAAAACGCGGTCCTGGTACTTGACCATAAACTCACGCGCTGTACGCGGCTGGCGACCCAGTTCGGCAATCACCGCGCCGATCTCCACGTACATATTGGGGAAAGCGTCCATCAACTCTCCGAGCTTCTTCAGGTCGTTGGGATACCATCCCATGTGCGCGTTGATGAAGATTGTTTTGGGGTGCTTGCGAAAAATGTTGTGCTGCTCGGCAATAATAGTCTCCCACGGAGCAGGGTCGGTGGCGCTGCGCCGGCGGCCGGCGTGTGTTTTGAGTTCAAGCCAGCGTTCATTGGTTTCATCCATCGGTTGCCAGAATGGCCTCGGGTCGGCCGAGTGTATCAGCACAGGGATGCCGAGCTCGCCGCATTTTTCCCAGATGGGGTCGATGCGCGGATCGTCTATGTGCACACGGTCGCCTTTGCTGTCGACGGTATGCATGCCCAGGCTCTTGTATATCTTCAGGCCGCTGGCGCCTTTCTTCACATCCTCCTCCAACTGCTTCAGCATTCTGCCTTGCCACAGCGGATCGTCGATGGCGGCAAAGTCCATGTTAGTAAAAACAATGAAACGTTTTGACGCTGTCTCCTTTACATTTGCCAACGAGCGCTCCAGGTGCTCGGTAGATCCGCGACCGCGACCACTCAGGTTCACCATCACCTTCATATTCAGCTTGTCCATCTCCGCAGCAAGGTTGCTGAGATTTTGGGTTGGCATACCGAACTGATGGTTGTGCACGTCGATGAACGGAAATTTTGCTTGCGTAACTCGATGCTCCGGCACCACCAGCGTGGAGGGAGGATCGTACTCCTCGAAGTCCATTTTTGTTTTCTCCTGGCCACACGCCAGAGTCGACAGCATGATGCCACCGGCGAGCAGGTAACGATACTTTTGCATGATGGTGTGCGTTAAGCTATGAATACTCAATATAAACTCCTTAAGTTAATTTGATTTCAGCAAGTACAACATAGAATGTATGCGAGCGACCTACAACACGTACCGACGGCCGCAAAGCCGGCTTGTACTGATGAAAGGAATTGCATACAAATTCTTTAACTTGGCGATGAATAGCTTGACAACATGAGAAATCTCATTTCGATTATACTCGTTTTTGCGCTGAGCAGCGCTTTCGCACAGGACCTGGATGGCACAAAGAAGAAAATTGCCGCCGGAAATTATCAGGAGGCAAAAGCAGAACTCACTAAAATGCTGGAGGCCAGCCCGCGCAACAAACAAATACTGCTGCTGCGTGGCCAGACGCGACTAAGACTTGAAGACTACTATGGCGCCGTGAGCGATCTTACATTCGCGCTGGAACAAGACACCACGTTCGCCGATGCGCTGAGCCTGCGTGGCGAAGCGAAGCTCAATCTCGGCGACGACGAGGGCGCCATCGCCGACCTCGACAAAGCCATACGGCTGAACGCCAAACTCGTAGACGCATATACAAACCGCGGTCTCGCCAAGTTTAACATCGAAGACCTTCAGGGGGCTTACTTTGATTTTCCAAAGCCCTTGAAATCGGACCGGCCGATGCCGACAAATACTTCAATCGCGGTGTTGTGAAGGCCGAGCTGGGAGAATACGTGAGCGCAATAGATGATTACAACAAAGCCATCGAGTTCGACAAGAACGACGCCAGTTTGTACAACTATCGCGGCGTGGCCCAGTACTCGGCGGGAAACTACGACCTGGCCATCCAGGACTATGACTTGTCCATTAAACTGGATGACAAAGACGCTGTGAAGTTTGAGAACCGGGCCCTTGCCAAGTCCGCCAAGGAGGATTTTAAAGGCGCCCTCGAAGACTACAACAAAGCTGTAGAGCTAAATCCGGAAGAGCCCGAAACATATAACCTGCGAGGCGTAGTGAAATACAATCTCGAAGACCACGACGGCGCCATCGCCGATTACACCAAAGCCATAGAGCTCGACGACACCAACCCTATGTACTACGACAACCGGGCACTGAGCAAGACCGAAAAGGAAGATTATACCGGCGCCATCGAAGACTACACGGCATCTATCGAATTGTACCCCAGCGATCCTGAAACATACTACCAGCGCGGCCTTGTAAAGCTGACCATGAACAACAAATACGACGCATGCCTCGACTTCAAGCGTGCCGAAGACCTTGGCTCCACCGAGGTGAAAGCCGTGATAAAGAAGAACTGCAAATAACCACCCCGGGGCCCGCCATTGTGAAGATTGCAGTTCTACTCAATGCTGTTTCGGTTCGCAAAAATTTCTACCATGCCCGGTTGCTGCCGGTGCTTCAAAAACACGCCGAAGTAAGAACACTGGAAACGAAGTTCTCCGGCGATGCGGAATTTCTTGCGCCCAGGCAGTAGCCGATGGCTTTGACACAATACTTGCAGCCGGTGGCGACGGCACGGTTTACCAGATGGTGAATGGCGTAATGAGCGCACCCGACGCGGCGCCGCCGGTGCTGGGCGTAATACCCATAGGCGGAGGCAACGACTTTGCCCGCTCACTTGCCATCGACGCCCGCCCGGCCACGATCAGCCGCATACTCGAAAGCAAAAAGCTGCAACCCGTAGACGTGGGCCTTGTACGCTATGAGGGCAAGGGCGGAACGCAACAACGTTACTTCATCAATGTAGTCGATCTGGGCATGGGCCCGCACGTTGTGCGCAATGTGACGAACAGCCGGCGCACCTTCGGCCCGGGAGTGGCCTACTACGGCGCCATCATCAAAACCTTTTATCAGTACCGCATGATGAACGTAACGGCGCAAAGTGCCGGGTGGCAATGGCAGGGCAAGCTCCGGTCTATGGCACTGGCTATCGGCAAATACTATGGCCACGGCCTCTGCGTTGCGCCCGATGCCATTCTCGACGCGGCATCATGACTGCCTTCATTGCGGAGAAGTATCGGTATTTGACTTCATTCTCTATTCGCTGCCGCTCAAGGCGGGAAAGTTTGTGAAACACCCGCACGTTCACTACAAACAGACCACACACATCAAGTTGGAATCGGACCAGCCTTGCCTTATCGAAGCCGATGGTGAGCACCTGGGCACGCTGCCCGCAACGGTAAGCCTGGCAGGCAGACAACTGAATTTCCTCAGCGGGCGCTAGCAACCTTGCGAATGCCTTTTGTTTCAGCTACTTTGTATTTGTAATACCGCCTGTGATTGAATCCGAAACTTCATTCGCTCTTTGAGGCTCTTGAAAAAGAAAGAACCTTGCTGCTTACCGCAGTCAAGTCCTATCCGGCAGACACGCTTTCGCATACGCCGCGGCCAGGCAAATGGTCGGTGCTGCAGATACTTACCCATTTGGTAATTTCAGAACAACTGTCGCTTTTGTATATGCAGAAAAAATCGCTCGGTGTGCAATCTGCCGGCGATACCACTGCCGTTGAATCAATCAAGTCGTGGCTTCTGCTTTTGTCGCAGCGGCTGCCACTCAAGTACAAGGCACCGAAATTTCTGAAAGAATCTACACCAGGCCAGTGGCCGGTGCATGAGATAGAGGCGAACTGGCAAACGCTGCGTCAGCAAATGCACGCGTTTCTCTCGGCGATAGAACCTGCCCATTTGAAACGAAAGATATACAGGCACCCGGTGGCGGGCAGGCTGAATGTAACGCACGCACTGCTCTTTATGCGGGCGCACATACGCCACCACCAACCGCAGGTAAAACGCTTGTTAAAATAATTTCTAAAAGCATCTATATTTCGACAAACCCAATTCTATGAAGAAAGTTTTTACCGTCCTCTTCCTGTATCTCGTCATCGGTCAGTCGTTTGCCCAGTCATCGCTCCAAAGCCCCAAGGAGTTTCTCGGCTACGAACTTGGCGCCCGCTTCACGCGGCACCATCGCGTGGTGGAGTACTTTAAGCATGTGGCCGACGTAATGCCAAACGTGTCGTTTCAGCAGTACGGCGAAACATACGAGCACCGCCCCCTCGTCTATGTGGTGGTAACATCACCGGAGAATTTCAAAAACCTCGATCAGATCCGGCAGGATAACCTCAAGCGTGCGGGTGCCATGGAGGGCACGGCCGCAGGCGACAAAAAGGCCATCGTCTGGTTGAGTTACAATGTGCACGGCAATGAAGCCAACTCCCTGGAAGCTTCCATGTGGACATTGTACGACCTCGCTAACCCCGCCAACGGAAAATCGCAGGAGTGGCTGAAGAATACGGTAGTGATCATCGACCCCTGCATCAATCCTGATGGAAGAGACCGGTATGTGAACTGGTTTAATTCTATCGTCGGCAAAAAAGTAAATCCTTCCTGGAATGCAAGAGAACACCGGGAACCCTGGCCCGGCGGCCGCACCAATCATTATAATTTTGATCTGAACCGCGACTGGGCATGGCAAACACAGATTGAATCGCAGCAGCGGATA